>NZ_JBFUPN010000020.1:0-162304 GCF_041355315.1 Mucilaginibacter sp. RCC_168 | reverse complement strand
TTTAAAGAATATGAATAAAATTTCATCCAAAACTTGTTTTTCAACATAGAAGATTGCTTCGTGCCTCGCAATGACGTGGTGGCTATTTTTAGCAGATAATCAGGGGCTTTACTTATAAATCCTCCCCATAGTAGGATCATTCCAGATGATCTTTTTGAGTTCCTCGGGATTGATAATACCTTGCTTACCGTAAACAACTTTACCATCCGGGTCAACCAGCATGGTGTATGGCAGAGCGCCATCCCATTTGGGGTCAACCGCTTCGATCATTTTGTATTTATCATCGCCTGTATAAATATAGTTAGGACCGGATGCCTGTTTACCTTTTAAAAAGCTCAGCGCTTTATCTTTGCGGGATGGATCGTCGGCGCTGATGGTCACCAGTTCAAGCCCACGGTCGCGGTACAGGTGCATGATGGTTACCAACTCCGGAAACTCTGCCACACAGGGGCCGCACCAGGTAGCCCACAAATTGATCAACCTTAGTTTATCAGTTTTATTTTTTACCAGGTTGGCTATGCCCGCGGCATCGATGGTATCAATTTTTACCGGCTCATTTGCCCAGGTTACGTTAGCTTTCTGGATCCAGTCCTGTTTTTCGGCCCATTTGATAGAGCAACCAAAGGTTTTGGTTACCGGTACGGCTACTTCCTTGCCGGCTAATACGGCATCAATCGCGTTGCGGGCGTCTAAGGAGCGCGGTGTTTTGGCGGGGTTCTCCATATCATCAATACGGCCGTTGTAACGCAGTTTCCTATCTTTATCAAATATAAAAATGTGCGGCGTAGCTACCGGACCGTATTTATTACTGGTGATCTCTGTTTCGCCGTCATACAGGTAGGGGAAATTAAAGTACCGGTCTTTGGCACGGGTTTTCATATCTTCAAAGGAATCACCCACATCGCTGTAACCTAATTCATCTAAACGCAAGGAGGCCGGATTGTTAGGATTAATAGCCACTACCTTTACGCCTTTTGAAGCATAGTCGCTGGTTAGTTTTACCAGCCTGTCTTCATAAGCCTGTGACGTTGGGCAATGGTTACATATAAACACCACGGCCAGCACTTTGGCATCTTTGAATGATTGCAGGGTATAAGTTTTCCCGTCGATACCGGGCAGACTAAAATCTGGTGCTGGTGCGCCTGTAGCTAATGTGCTATGCGTAACCTGCGCAAAAGTAAACCCCGGCAGGGTTAGTAAAGCGGCCAGGGTTATTAAACAAAACTTTTTCATATGCTTCTTCAGCTAATTATTCATGTACCGCCACTGCCAATAAGTACCAGGCGGTGTGCGGCAGCCATTGCTCGGCCCAGCGCCAGTCGTAATCTTTATGGATCTGGGCATAGGATAAATTAAAGTCGATGTCATTTTCGTCGTTCAGTCCGCCGGTTACACCGTTTACAATACCACCAGGCGCGTTGGTATACTCAAACGTACCAAAGAACCCGTAGGCCGGGTTATTATGCCCCGTACCCTGCAACATACAGGCATCAAAAGGATTCAAGCCCAGTATCCAATTGAGCTGATCAACCGCGAAAGTTTCCAGCTGATCATGATAGGCTTTGTCATCGGCAAACAAGCCGGCAGCCAAACGCGCAGCCGTAGCCACAGAAGATAATCGGGCATTTTCACCCTGCCACCAGGGCGAGGCATCGCTACCCTGCGGAAAGAAGAACGATGTACGCCTGTTGCCCAATGTATCCTGCACCAATTGACGACTATAGCCAAATGGATTATTCACTTCATGCGTAACCCTCAGCTCAAAATCAAACGAAACTTTAATGGCCATTTTGATAGATGCCTGCATGGCCTGATCGGCATACGGATAAAAATAGATCAGGCTGGTAACCGGCAAGCCCGCATCTGATGGATGAAAGAACGGTCTATCGGTGCTATCCGCTTTCCAATAATTCTGATAGTTTTTCCAGACAGACAACCGGCTTAACAGGTTATTGGCCCTTTTGGTAGCTGCTGTTAAATATTCGGCCTTTTTGGTGGCCTTGTATAGTTCGGTGGCAGCGCTTAAGGCGCAATAATCATCGAGGATATTCTCGCGGCCGTCAAAGGTCATAAGCTTGTTATTAGCTTCCAGGAATTGGAAAGCGCTTTCGGCAGCCTTCAAATACTGTTCGCTGGTAAAATCACCATTTACTTTGATGGTTGATGCCATGGCCAATGCTGCAATGGCTATGCCCCCACCTGAGCGGTAGCTTGTTTGATAACGGTGCCAATCCTTATTTGCAGAGCTATTACTAAAAGGTTGATCTTTGGTTTGCTTGATACGATAAGAGGCATCTTCCGCACGGATCACCCTATCCTTTGCCAGCTTACCCGGGCCGGGCGCCGATACCGAACGGTAAAAGGAACCGTTTTTGGACTGCATCCGTACCAGGTAATCGGCGCCATAAGTAGCTTCATCCAAAATACGGCGGTTGATCTGCCTGAAATCTGTGGTTGTTTTTTTGTCGAGGATCTCTTTGGTTTTTAACAGGCTCCATACCACCAGCGGTATCTGCTGCGGATTAAAATAATTAGAGAACGAGAGATGTGAAAAATGCTTGCCATAATCGCCGGTAGCATCATACCAACCGCCGTGGGCATCAATGGTATCCTGGGTTCTGCCGGCCAGCAGTAAATGATGATCGGCCTTATCAATCTCGCCGGCAGCGCGCTGCCCTTTAAAGTAATACACTACATCTGACAGCGTAGCCTGCTCCAGCACGTTCTTCCCTATTTTAAACGGATAGGAATTTATTTTTTTACCGGATAAACTTACCTGTACCTGATATGTACCAGTAGTAGTAAAACCACTAAAGTCAAGCGTGTAAAACTCCCGGTTTTTCCATCCCTTTACGTTACCGTTATATACAGGTTTGCCAGAGAATACCACTTTACCATCCGCATCAAGTAATTGAAATGTTGTAATGGGGTAAGCCTTGTCCGTCACTACGATGGCCTTTTTAGCTTTGGTATCTTCGTAACCTACCTGGTTGGTTACCACTTTAATTTGCTGAGCAACGGTTGAAATCGGGAACAAGGCCAGTAAGAAGATCAGGAAACGGGATGTTGTTTTATTCATGGATTGGGGTATTTAGAGTTATATAAATTTATAAAATTTCCACCGCTCGGCGTGCTTTCCGGAGCCAGAGACACATGTAATGTGTCTCTACAAAGAACAATCGTAGAGACGCATCACATGCGTCTCCTGTTCATATCTCACCTTCAATTTATAGCCACTGCGTACAAAGCATTATGCCCGGTAACATACAATGTTTTCCCATCCTTACTAAACGCAAGGGACGTAGGGCGTTCCGGTACCTTGATCATACCGATCTGTTTGCCGGTGCTGTCATAAATATACACCTGGCCATCTGCTATAAATACATTCCCTTTGCTATCAACTGCCGAATCAAATTCGCCGCGCTCGGCAAAGTACTTCAGATCGCTCAGGTAACCTTCGGGACTTACCTTGAGCTGAACCGTACGTTTATCATATTCATCGGTAGTATAAACCGGTTTGCCGGGATAGGCGGCAACCAGCGCACTTGAACGGGCCAGGTCGTACACCACCGGGATAATGGTAACCCCATCGGGCGCAACCCAGCATTCGGTCGCTTTATTGACCGACACGGTGTTAAAATCATGATAATCGCGCCAGCGATGTGCAGGGTAAAGGGCCTGGTATATGGTCTTACCGGTTGGCATGGCCTCTTTCTTCAACAATTGGATACTCTCGTCCGGATTATCCGTATTTACCGAGTACACCAAACTACCAAAGCCCGAGTTACCCCAGCCACTAAACGAAGTACCGGCAGCATCCGGCGGATTATTAAATACTTCGGGCTTACCATCAACCAAGTAACCGGGTTTGGGTACATATTTAAATACCACCAGCAGGTTATCATTTTTATCACAAGCCAATGAAAGTGGCTCCCAGGGATAGTCCGCCAGTAAACTGATTGTCTTAGTGTTGGCATCCCATTTATAAATCCGCTTCATACGGGCCTCGCTAAAATAGATGTTGCCCTTACTATCGGTACAAAGGCTATTGGCAAACTCAAAGCCCGAGGCCAGTTTTTGTACATTGCCCTGAGCAGGTTGTTCGCTGGCTGTTGTAGCACTATTGATGACCAGACGCGTAAACTCCCAGGGACGCACCGTGATATTAGTACCGATATCATACAGCGGATCGGTAGTGGTATATTTGATCTGGCTATAGTTATGTACGTTCAATAGCTCTACATTCTTATTATTCCAGCTACGGATGGAATAAGGATAAGGTTTATTTACCCTGATCACCCTAAACATATACAGGTTGGCAAAAGTCATATCGGTACAATTCTCTAGTTCCAACGGCTGACATTCGGTGCTTTCCCGGCTCTCTTCTTCCAGTTGCAGGGCATATACTTTCCAGTTGGCTACTTTGTTAAAGTGCACTTCGTTACGCACGTGATGCTCTACGGATAATGCGTAAATGCGCCCGGGAGTGCTGGTATTGGAAACATAAGCCCCGGCTGTAGCATACGTATTGGCCGACCAGATATTTTTAAACGTGCCGCCACCACCGTCAGTTACCCAAAGGCTCCAGTATTGAGTGTCCCACATATCACTGTCGTTACCGCGATATAATCCTGGACCTGTTTGCTCTCCCGGCTTATTCATACCGCCATGACCACCTAAAAATTTCACATCATTCAGGTAGGAATTTTCGCCGGCCATCCATTTACAGGCTACAGATCTCGGGTTAATACGACCAGATGATAAACCTATACCGGTAACGATGTTGGTACCCCCTTTACTCGTTTCAATCATCGGCACAGGTCCGCCGAAGCCACCAAAGGCCTGCGTATTATCTTTTAATAAGATCTGCGTAGCTATCGGATTAAGCCCTATTAAAACAGTATTTGGCTTCAATTTTAAAGTTTCAGTGATCCGATATCTTCCTGATGGCACATAAATAACCGGGTATTTGTCAATGGCATCCTGTATGGCTTTGGTATCATCCGTTTCGCCATCACCTTTGGCGCCCAGTGTTTGCAGGTTGGCCCAGGTATTGATCGCTGGAAAATCCGGGATATCTTTTTTAGCTGGCGGCGGGAAAACCTGCAGTGGTTGGATTTCCTTTATGGTTTTATACACTGGGTCGGCGGTCAGGTTATCCATCTGCAAACCGTATATAAAATTTTTCACTTTGTACATAGCGCCTTCGCCAACCGTAGTTGTTTTGCTACGGCGATAGCTGGCCAGCACCTTTACATCCCGACAATCCACATTACGCAGGCTGATCTGGTTAAAGGCATTATCCTCGTTACTGATGATGATAGCCGGACCTGTCACATGGTCAAACCTGCTATCCTCCATAAACAGTTTTTCATGATAATTAGGGTGGATCTCAATCACCGTGGGAACATTTTTCACATGCATACGCACAATGGTTAAACCAGCCTCCTGCGTGCTGATAGCAGCTTTGTGTTGCCCTTCAAAATAGGTATCTACCATCATAAACTGCCAACCGGGTGATGGCTTGGTAGTCAGGATACCATAATCGCCATTAAAAAAGCGTACGTCTTCCATCTCGTTACCCACATCAAACATACCCGCTTTGCCCTTGCCCGCATCAATATCGGCATGGGCTATAAAACTGTGCTGGGCATAATGCGTACGCAAAGCCACGGCCACCGGGTTGCCATCCTCAATTTTAAGGTTGATGTTTGACAATGCGCTATAGAAGGTGGATGCTCCCGCGTCGGACACCTCACCTGGCTTGGAAATATTATTTACAAACCAGAACATGTATTTGGCCTTGCCTTTATCCGTACTATCAGCCACCTGAAAACCGGGAGAATTTTTGGCGAGGATGATGACAGGTCGGCTCTTACCATACCCGATCAGACGGATGGCACGGGGTACAAATATGGTTTTACTGATGAGATATTTACCTTCGGGGATAAACAGCACACCGAAATTATTTTTGTCTTTTACATCTTTAATGGCCTGCTGCAAAGCATCGGACACATCGGTTTTACCGTCGGCCTTAACCGGGTATTTATCTGGAGTAAAGTAGACAGCTTCCTTATCCTCCAAACGCTGCTGGTAAAATGACCTGGCGGCTCCAAATGGTACATCCGGTGCCTGGGCAAAGCCACCATGATAAATTAATGATATAAAAAGGGTCAATAAAAAGAACTTCTTCACAATAGGTGTTAGTTTTAGATAAGGTATCACAATTGATAATTGAATGTAACAGGATATAAGGCAGCATTGATCATCTGAACAAAGCTCGATATTAGTTTTCCCAAGTACTATTTTAATAACACTACATCACCACTACCAATATGGGCAACGGGATATTATATCAAATTAATTACAAAGAACAGAGCGATACACCTTGTATATAAAGTTTGCCATCCCTGCTTCTTCCACTCCTTATTTTTTCTGTAGTACCGGCACTTTGAATTTTTGACCCTTAAAACCCTGTTAACTACATAATTTTCAAGTTGTAGTAGTGGTAATGTAGTGTACCAAAACTATAAAATGGTTTAACTTTATAGCATACTTGCAAAGTGTTATAACCTGGATAAGCCTATCATCATAGTGCTTGTTTTATACAAAAAATTTTGATTTACCGGCCTTACTGATCACCCTTTTTTGGAAGCAAAAGATCAACAGGATTTGGATATAGGTACATATGAGAAAATTCTTAATTGCCACACACGGGGCCTTTGCCAAAGGGATAAAATCGTCATTGGATATGATCATTGGCGAAACCGATAACGTATTCCTGATTCAGGCCTACCTGGATGATAATATCAACGTAGAAGAGGAACTGGCCGCTGTTTTAACCCATATTACTGTTGATGATGAGCTGGTGATATTTACCGACCTGTTGGGTGGCAGTGTAAATAATATCATGATACGCGAAGCGCTTAAACAAAATATCCATATCGTATCTGGCTTTAACCTGCCTTTGTTAATTGAAGTTATTATGGGCGATGCAGGCACCCCGGTTACAGAGGTAATAGAAACAGCCATTATCAGCGGGAAAGAGCAAATGGTTTATGTAAACAAACTGATAACACAACAAAATGATTAAGCTAACCCGCATTGACGATAGACTGGTACACGGGCAGGTTGCCATGACCTGGACACCCGCCTTGGGCGCCGATTGCCTGCTGATAGCCAATGACAAGGCCGCCACCGATGAATTTTTAAAGATGACCCTGGGCTTGGCCAAACCAGCTTCGGCCAAGCTACTGATCAAAACGCTGGCCGATGCCATTACGTTTTTGAATGACCCGCGCGGGCAGAACATGAAAATACTGGTACTGGTGAATTCTGTAAAAGATGCGGCCATACTGGTAGCCGGCGTGAGCGAGATCAGGAGCATTAATTTTGGTGGCATCCGTACCAAAGAAGGCGCGCGTTCTATAGCTAAGGCTCTGGCGGTTACCGATGAAGATATAGCTGTTATCCGTGATCTGCTGTCTAAAGGCATCGAACTGGAAGTAAGGCAAGTGCCAACTGATACCAAAACCCCGATAGAAACCCTGATTTAAGATGCTGGCCACCTATCTGTTATTGACACTCATCGCCGTTTTTGGGCATTTTGAGGATTTCCTGGGCACTACGCTGCTAAGTCGCCCGCTGATCCTGGGGCCTCTGGTTGGTTTGGTACTGGGCGATGTTACTCAGGGTGTCATGATAGGCGCTACGCTGGAGCTCATCTTTATGGGAAATATTAAAGTCGGCGCGGCTATTCCACCCGATATTATTACCGGTGGGGTGCTGGGAACCGCTTTCGCCATCATGTCGCACAAAGGACCTGCTATCGCACTGGCTTTAGCGGTACCTATCTCTATCCTATCCGAAATGGTGATCAGCGGATTGTTTGTTTTCCGGGCAGTATTTAATAAAAAATTTAACCAGTATGCCGATGATGGAGACTATAAAGGGATCCAGCGGCTGCATATCCTATCGGGTTTGTTAAAACCCGTACTCATGGGTATCATTATTTTTACGGCTTTGGAGCTGGGTTCATCCGTCATCAAGTCGTTCCTTGATCTGATCCCAACCTGGGTACAATCGGGTTTGCAGGTAGCCGGCAACATGCTGCCTGCGCTGGGTTTTGCCCTGCTCATGAATTTGATGTTCAACAAAAGGGTTGCACCCTACTTTTTCCTGGGTTTTATGCTGGCGGCTTATTTAAAACTCCCCATTATCGCTATTGGAGGTTTAGGGGTGATCATCGCGTTGATCGTAACACAGGATGCACCCAAACCGGCTGCATCATCAACTGATGATGACTTCGATCTTGACGATTCTCCTGCGGAAACAATACCCACCAAACTACAACACAAGCTGAGCAAGGGCACTTTAAGAAAACTGTTTTTAAGATCATTGGCACTGGAGGCGAATTTCAACTTCGAAACCTGGCAAAATACGGGTTTTGCCTTTGCCATTATCCCGGTACTCAAAAAACTATATCATACCAAAGAGTCGATGACCGCTGCACTTAAAAGACATTTACAGCTGTTCAATACCAGTCCCTATGGTTCTACGCTCATCATCGGAATTACCGCCGCTATGGAAGAGCAAAACGCGCAGGATAAGGATTTTGAAGAGGAATCTATCAGCTCGGTAAAACTCGGACTCATGGGGCCATTGGCCGGCGTATTCGATTCCTTGTTTTGGGGTACTTTTAAGGTGATCGCGGCAGGTGTTGGTACTTCCTTAGCTATCAAAGGAAACATATTGGGACCGTTGCTTTTCCTGATCATATTTAATGTACCTCATCTGCTGCTGCGTTATAATCTTACTTTTATAGGCTACAATGCAGGAACCAAATTTTTGCAAAATCTGAGCAAAAGCAATGTAATGGATAAGCTTACCTCCGGCGCTGCCATATTGGGACTGATGGTAGTAGGCGCTATGCCGGCCACACTCATGAATATTAAAACACCGCTGAATATTGGCTCATCCTCATCGGCAGTTGGGGTGCAGGGTATCCTGGATCAAATAGTACCGGCTATGATACCGTTGGGGCTCACTTTTCTGGTATATTATTTTGTAAAAAAACAGGTTAAAACCACCTGGCTGCTATTAGGCTTATTGGTATTAGGCTTTGCAGGCAGTATAATCCATTTGTTTGTATGATGATCAATGGCATAGGCGTATCTCCCGGAATTGCCATTGGCAAAGCGCATCTGCTTAAAAAGCAGGAAGCGACTTTGTCGGGCGTTGTATTATCGAATGATGCGGATATAATAGCCGAAACAACTAAATTCAATAACGCAGTGTCCTTGTCTGTAATCGAGATAGAGGCAATGATCAGCAATTACGATCAATCGCAGGGGATAGAAGGCCTGGAAATCCTGGAAACGCATATCGAACTATTAACCGATCCGCAGATCAGCGAAGATGTAACCGAAAAAATATCTAAAGAAAAGAAGAATGTAAATGATGCTGTGATCGAAGTGATCGCGGGCGCGGTGCAACTCTTCAAAAATATGGATGATGAATACCTGAGCGCCCGCGCTGCCGATGTACAAGATATCGGTAATCGTTTGCTCAGAAATCTGAACGCATCAAACCAAACGCATACTCCGCTTTACGAAGCTGACACTATTATTATTGCCGAAGACCTTACACCTTCAGATACCATTAGCATGGATATTACCCATGTTATTGGCTTTGCCACACAGGTGGGCGGCCGTACTTCACATGCTGCCATAATTGCCAGGTCTCGTGGCATTCCGACCGTTGTTGGATGCGGTGTAACCTTACTGGATATTAAAGATGGCGACCTGGTGATCCTCGATGGACAAAGCGGGGCTATCATTATCAAACCCGGTCAGGAGATAGTTGAAGAATATCGCGTAAAAAGAGAAAACTGGTTAAAACAAACCAGCCGGCTACGGTCGCTAAAAAATACGCCTGCAACAACAACAGACGGCATTCATATTAAACTATTAGCCAATATAGGCGATGCAAATGATATGGACCAAGCCATTGGTTTTGGCGCCGAAGGCTCAGGATTATTGCGTACTGAACTACTTTTTATGGGTCGCGATGCTTTACCCGGCGAAGACGAACAGTTTGAATTTTATAAAGCTGTAGCTCTTAAAGCCAAAGGCAAACCTGTTATCGTACGCACACTGGATATTGGCGGTGATAAACAACTGCCCTATCTTAATTTTCCGGCAGAGCAAAATCCTTTCCTGGGCTACCGGGCCATCAGGATCTGTTTAGACCGCCCGGATATTTTTATCACTCAGCTAAAAGCTATTTTAAGGGCCAGTGCGTTTGGTCAATTAAAGATCATGTTTCCTATGATCTCGAATATACAGGAAGTAAGAGCGGCTAAGTTGATATTGCAGCAGGCCAAAGATGAATTAATCAAAGCAAGTATCGCCTTTGATAAAAATATCCCTGTGGGCATCATGATCGAGATCCCATCAGCTGCCATCACCGCTGATCTGTTGGCCAAAGAAGTGGATTTCTTCAGCATCGGCACTAATGATCTTTGCCAGTATACCCTGGCTGTCGACCGGATGAATGAGCAGATCAAAAACCTGTATGATCCTTATAATCCCGGAGTACTTCGGCTTATTGCCAACGTAATTGAACAGGGCCATCAAAACAATATAGAAGTGGGTATGTGCGGCGAGCTGGCATCAGACCCGAAAGCAACCCTATTATTATTGGGCATGGGGCTTACCGGGTTTTCTATGAGTGCCACAGCTATTCCGGAGATCAAAAACATTATTATCAACAGCAGCTTGACAGCAGCAAAACAAATACATAAGCGCGTAATGGAAATGGACAGATCAGATCTTATCACCGCTTATTTACAGGAGGCAACCCCATGATAACAAAAGACTATATCATTACCGCGGCCGAAGGCATGCACGCTCGGCCTGCGACCAATTTGGTAAAACTGACCAAAAACTACAGCTCCCTCATCAGCTTGAAAAAGGGTGACCGCACGGTTAAGCTAAGCAGCCTGATGAACATTCTTTCCCTGGGTATAAAAGGGGGCGAAACAATCTCCATTATTATTGATGGTGAAGATGAAACGAGCGCCATTATAGCTATTGACGCATTTTTTGAGGAAGAATTAAAACACCTGTAAAGGCCAAATAATAACAATGAAGATCACGATAACAAAAAACGAGAAAGAATTTAATGAAACGGCCGCCTGGCGCATTATAGGTCAGATGCTGGAAAAACCAACTGCCGTAATAGGTCTTTCAACCGGGCAAACCACTATCGATATGCACCGCATAGTGTCTGACATTTACACGCAGTACCCGTTTGATGTTTCGCGCATTACTCTTTTTAATGTGGATGAACTCACCAACCTGCCACGCGAGTATGCGGGTAGCTGTTATACCATGATTTTGAACCAGATAGCTGGTCCGCTGGGTATACCTGATGAAAATTTTATTATGCCCCCTACCCTCAGCCATAACTTTGAGGCCGAAAGCCTGCTTTTTGAAAAACGCCTGGCCGAACGCGGTGGCGCCGACCTGCAAATGCTGGGTATTGGCAGCAATGGGCATATCGGCATTAACCAACCCGGTACGCCATTTGAAAGCGAGACATGGGTATCACCTATGGATCCTGACTTTGAGGCTCATGTACGCCGCGAAACACAAGTACCTGAACACATTGTACTCGGTGGTTTAACCCGGGGTATCAAAAATATCATGCATACCCGTAAACTAATATTGATAGCCAAAGGTGCCCACAAAGCGTCAATTATTGAACAAGCCATTTTAGGTCCGGTAACTACCGATATACCTGCGTCTGTAGTACAATTACATCCCAACTGCGAAATTTTGCTCGACGCCGATGCCGGCGCACTGATACATGAACGCGTGAAACAACGGGGTTATAATTTTTAAAGATTTTCCCACCCTAAACCTTTATCATAAAGTCTTATAACAATTGTTATAAGACTTTTTTGTTCACGGAAAGAAATCTGTACATCACGCCTAAATTATTCGCTTTGTTTACTAATGAATTTAAATACAGCGGCAGTAAAAGCAGCATTCTTTTCGTAATAAAGCATATGTGATCCATCCAGCTTCACTACGTGCTGATCAGGGAACCTGAAAGTTTTATAATGTGCCGTTCCGATGGCATAATCGCGGGTACCGGTAATAACCAGTACAGGCACATGGATCTGACTGCTGATCATAGCATAATCTTTCCAATATTCCGGATAGCGGTTTTGTTTGGTCGTATCTATCAGATGGGCTATAACGGCATAACCAAAATCAGAGGTGCGTTTATAGCTTGACTCTATGCTATCCATTTTTTCGATAGTGTTTACGCTATCTGCCAATAATTTATACCCCAGATGTACCTTGTTTAACTTTTTCCTTACAATGGAATTTTGCCGCAACAGCACCTGGGTATTATCGCTGGTAATGATAGTATCTTTATGCAACAGGCGATAAGAATACATGATCTGTTCTCTTAATGAACTGTTATTAAAAAAGTGGAGTGTTGAATTGGCTAATATTAATCCAGACACATGTTCCTGATATTTTTGAGCATAATTAACCGCCAATACTCCACCAAATGAATGGCTGAGCAGATAAATTTTACCAGCACCAAATTGTTTCCTGACTTCTTCAATATCATCAACCAGGCGGTTCAAACTATAATCTTTCGCGTTTTGAGAATGGCCGGAGCCCCGCTGATCCAGGTAAACCATGGTTAGTTTTTTTTCAAGATTGGAGCCACCCATTTTTTCAAACGACAGGTAATCCTGCCCGGGGCCGCCATGTATGTATATACATACCGGTCCTTTTCCCGCTACTTTAATCGCCAGTTTAATACCATCAGATGTTACAATGGTTTGCTCTCCCATTTTAAGCCTTATCTGTTGCGCACAGGTTGTATAACCAGGAACTATTAAGGCCATAAACAGAATTACGCTATAAAGGGTGTTATATTTCATTTACTAACTTATATGATGTTTTAGATTTAACGATACAGGCATTGTTACAAATTATACGCACCACACTTGCTCTTGCATTAGCCAAAATAAGTATTCTTATTGCACCCAAAAATTTCCCTATAAGATAATATCTTAATAATTACTTTGGATTTAGCAATCTTGCTTTTATTCATTTTACTGTTGCTCAAAACAGATATTTTCTTTATTTTTCAATACCTCAAACCTGCATATCATGATCAACGAGTACTACATTTTAAGAGACAACGAAAAACACGGCCCTTACAGTCATACCGAGTTAATGGATATGGAAGTAAATGCTACTGAGTTGGTATTATCACCATTAGCTACCGATTGGCAGGAGGCTGCTGAATTGCCAGAATTGGATGAATACTTTAAATCGATTGGGATATATGTACCCACCCAACAGAATGTAGCTAATTTTGGATGGCGGTTACTGGCTTTTGTTATCGATTATGTCATCATAACCATTGGCTTAGGGGTAATAGCTGGTATATTTGTTGCTACCGGGCGGCTGGCATCCAGTACCATAAGTGATGATTCTTTATCATCTACATCATCTGCCGAAGGTGATTTTTTGTTCAGGCTCATTTTCCTGCTGATTTTAATTTCGTATAACTCAGCTTTCGAGGCCACTAAAATGCAGGGGAGTATTGGTAAGTTTATTTGCAGGCTGGTAGTAGTTAACGCCAATGGTGAAAGACTAAGTTTTGGCACCGCATTATCGCGTAATCTATTTAAAATTCTATCCAGCTTTTTCTTTTGTATTGGTTATTTTGCAATGCTATGGAGCCCCATGAAACAATGCTGGCATGACCAACGGGCCAAAACTTATGTGGTCAAAAAACCAAAGTAACGGTTTATCTTTATCCTCCGAAATTCATCGGTAAATGCTTCTGGTAAATTATTTTAACGCTTTCCAGGTAATCAGGCATTATAAATAAAAGTAAATATTTTAAGCCCGTTGGGCCATTTTTTTGTTCCCTGATAGTAAACCGGTGCATGCTTAAATAATGACAGATGCAGCATTTAATTTATTTTCATTCAAAACATTTTCCTATCAGATAATATTGTAATAATTACCAAAGGTTTAGTAATCTTGCTTTTGTTCATTTTGTATCCCCATGCCCATTAAACACAGTTCCGCTTTACCACCAGAAATGTTAAGGGTTTTTGAGACCTTACCTCACCCTTATCTTATTCTTTCGAAGGAACTGTATATACTTACTGCCAGCAATGCTTATTTGCAATTAACGGGTAAAATGCGGGCCGAACTGCTTGAAAAACATCTGTTTGATGTTTTCCCCAGAAAACCGGATTGGGCAACGAACGAAGGAGGCATAGCTTTTTCATTAGAACAAGTATTAGAAACCAATAAACCCCATCAGTTACCAATAACACGCTTTGATATTCCTGACCATGAAGGTAAATTACAGGAACGTTATTGGGATACTGCGCATACACCGGTACTTGACCCTGATGGAGATATCTGTTACATCATACACCATACCCAGGATGTTACCGAAAAAGTTATCGCTGAACGGAACCTGATTGCCAGCGTAGAAAAAGAAAAGGCGGCGGCAGCCCGAGCGGGTCAGTTAAGCAGGCAAATGGAGAATTTGTTTGACGAGATACCCGCCCAAATTGCCATTTTTATGGGCCCCGACCTGGTATATGAATTTATAAATCCACTGTACGAAAAAGAATTTTTCCCGGGACGTAAAATACTGGGCAAGCCTTTACTTATGGCTATGCCAGAAATCGCGGCTCTGCCTGTTTGGGATGCACTTCAACAAGTTTATAAAACAGGTAAAACCTATGTTGGTAATGAGATCTGTGTACCATTGGTCAGCGAAATTGGCGGCCCGCCTGATGATCATTATTTTAATTTTATTTACCAGGCTATCCGAGATGAAAAAGATAACATCACCGGCGTTTTAAGTTTTAAATATGATATAACCGAGTTGGTTTTGGCCAGAAAACGTCTGGAGCAAACCAGCAAAGAATTGTTAGCCCTTAATGAAGGTCTGGCTCATGCCAACGAAGAAATACAGGTTACCAGCGAGGAAATACAATCGGCTAATGAAGAGTTAAGTACCACCAATGAAGAATTGTTCCAGGCGCAGCAAAACTTGCTTAAATTAAATAACGAATTAGAAAGCCGGGTTGAGCAGCGTACGCTTGAACTGTTAACCGCGAAAGCGGATGCTTCTGGCCAAACCGAGCGGCTGAAAAGATTTTTTATGCAGGCCCCTGCCGGTATTTGTATACTTGATGGGCCCGATTTTGTATTTGAATTGGTTAACCCATCTTATCAAAAGCTTTTTCCTGGACGTAAACTTACCGGGAAGCCGCTACTGGAAGCATTACCGGAACTTAAAGACCAGCTGATATATGATATTTTAAAAAATGTATATAAAACCGGCAACACTTTTGAAGGCAAAGAGTTACTGATGCCCATGGCACGTGAGGCAAACGGCCCATTAGAGGACCGCTATTTTACCTTTGTTTACCAGGCCAGATATGATGCTAACGATAAAGTAGATGGTATAATGGTTTTTGCTTTTGAAGTTACCGAGGCTGTGCTGGTAAGGCAAAAAGAAAAGGAAAATGAAGAGCGTTTTCGTTTTTTACTGAATGCTATGCCACAGCAGGTATGGACCGCCCGCCCCAGTGGTAAGCTCGACTATGTAAATGAAGTGATCTGTGAAGACTTTGGACGAAGCGCTGAAGATATCATTGGCCAGGGTTGGCAGGCTTTCATACACCCTGATGATCAGCAAAGTTGCTTGAAAAAATGGCTTAATGCTTTAAGAACAGGCCATGAGTATCTGGTGGAGTTTCGCTTAAAGTTTCAGGATGGGCAATACCGCTGGCATCTTGCCCGGGCAGTACCCTTGATTGAAAATGGCGAGATCAAACTATGGTTAGGCACCAATACCAATATTGATATTCAAAAAAACAATGAACAAAAAAAGGACGAATTCCTTTCTATTGCCAGTCATGAATTAAAAACACCACTTACCAGCATTAAGGCTTTTAACCAGCTTATGATGCGTATTAATGAGCCACAAAAGCTAAATGATCTTATCCAAAAGTCGGCCGCGCATGTACTACGGTTGGAAAAACTGATCAGCAATCTGCTGGATGTTTCACGCATCAACGCCGGAAAAATGGATTATAACATGGAGAGTTTCAATTTTTATGAAATGCTCAAAGATACTATTGATAGTGTACAGCATACCACAGCATCTCATCAGATCATTCTGAAAAGCGCGGAAAATATAACCTATACCGGCGACCGTTTCAGGCTTGAGCAGGTAGTAAACAATTTACTAACAAATGCCATCAAATATTCGCCCGAAGCTAATAAGGTGATAGTTACCTGTGCCATACATGAGGATAACAGTCTGATCGTATCTGTACAGGATTTTGGTATTGGTATCGAAGAAAAAAACCTGAGCCGTTTGTTTGAGCGGTATTATCGGGTAGATAACACGGCAATGCGATTTGAAGGCTTGGGTTTGGGATTATTTATTTCGGCCGAGATTTTAAAACGCCACAATGGTAGTTTTTGGATAGAGAGTGTGCCTGGCAAAGGATCTACTTTCTTTTTTAGGTTACTAACGCATCAGATCCAAAAACAGGCGGCCATTATACAAGGCGATTTGTATTATCATGACAGCGCCATTACCCTCAGCTATAATAACGTCCATTCTCGTATTGATGCCGACTGGACCGGTTTTCAAAACCTGGAATCGGTGCAGCAGGGCTGTCACCGTTTGTTAAACATGATGGTAAAAAATCATGTTCACAAAGTACTTAATAATAACATTCATGTATTGGGCAACTGGTCTGAAGCTGTTGAATGGGTTGCTGAAGAATGGTTCCCGGCTATGTACAAAGCCGGTTTAAAATATTTTGCATGGGTTAACTCCCCAAGTGTATTCAGCCAGCTGTCGGCCCGTAAAATTGTGAACACCCTTCCAGACAAAATAGCCATCAGATTTTTTACTGATGTAATAACAGCCGAAGCATGGATAAATGAACAATAGCTTTTCTTAATCCTTATCTTTTTCTGCTAAACCTTATCCAGATAATCCTTTAATAATTGATTAAACTGTTCTGGCTGCTCCATATTAGGCATATGACCTGCATCTTTTATAACGGCAAGCCCTGCTCCGTTTATGCGCGCTTGCATGTACTCAGCGGTAGCAACAGGAGTAAATGCGTCCTGATCTCCAACGATGATCAGCACCGGGAAATCAATATTTGAAAGAATACCAGAATGATCCCTCCTTTCGGCCCGGCCTAACTGAACAGCCGCAGCACCAGCCGCATCTGTACCTGCCATCATCGTACTAAGATGATCAACTACCTCTTGTTTAGTATCAAAAGTGTTTTTACAAAGATAATGCGCTATATTTTCGGCAGTATAACTTTCCATCCCATCCGCTAACAGCCTTTTTGCAAGCGCCTTCCGGTTTAAATAACTGACAGCAGTTTCGGCTCTGGCATCAGTATCGGCCAGTACCAGGCCTTTCACTAAGTGGGGGGCAAGCCTGTATATTTCAAGCGCTATCTGTCCGCCCATGGACAAGCCTACCAATACGGCTTTATCAATGGATAATTCATTAAGCAGATATATAATATCCAATGCGAGCTCATCTAAAAGCACTATGGATTCTGTAGTGACGCTTTCACCATATCCCCGCAGATCAGGAATAATGAGCCGGTTTGTTTTACTAAATACCAGCGACTGATAATTCCACATGCTCCGGTTAAAGGGCTGTCCATGTATAAATACAACAACGTCGCCTACACCCCGATCTTCGTACACCAAGTTAATGCCCCGAATCCTTAATCTGCTTGCCATTACTTTATGTTACGTTTATGATACTAATATCTCACAAAAATATTAATTTTAATCTTATCAGCTAATCTTATGAGAAAAAAGTATCACAATGGGAAAATTATCTTTAGACAAGGGAAGAATTAACCAAAAAATGAAAACCCGCAAGGTGCTTCTTTTAAAAGCAAATGAACTATTAAAGCAACGCACCGAGATCAGTGTTGATATGGTAGCCCGCGAAGCCGGTGTTTCAAAAGCCACAGCCTACAGGTACTTCTCCAGTTCGGAGGCTTTAAAGCGCGAAGCATCGCTGCAGCTAAAGGCCAAAACAAACGATGACCTTTTTGCAGATTTAAGTACTACCGACCTGAACGGAAGATTGGACCGGTTAATTGACTATCATTTTAATTTATTTATTAACAATGAGATCGAGTTTCGTCTTTTTTTGAGCTCGATCATTGGTGAATCAGTTATCCGCAAGGAGGCACCATCAAGAGCTGGCCGGCGCGTCCTGCTGATCAGGGAGGCTCTTAAACCATTACAATCAACATTAACTCCGGCTGTTTTTAATCACATGGTTAATTCATTGAGCATATTTTTTGGCATCGAATCTATAACCGTTTTAAAGGATGTATGCCGGTTAACCAACGATGAAATATTAAAAACCTGGAGATGGTCGGTAAATCGTATTGTGTTTTTTAAAGATTAAACATTATCACGAAAACTGTATATATTTCTTTAATTCATCCTGCAATTGTTTTGCAGTTTCAATAAGCTCCTTGTCAGCAATATGCAGGTCAATGTCAATATCTTTACCAATGTGACTTTCTTTAAACACATCTTTAAATTTGAAATACTTTAATGTAAAGTTCCAATTATTTTCAAGAAACGAGAAAAGTTGGGTGTCAGCTTTATTCAACAGGGAATAGTTAACTACAATAAATGAATTACTGTTAAGCTTTTTAACACAGTTTAAAATATCCTGATTATAGGCTATCCAAACTTTTAAAAACTTTGATGCGGAATCAGCGTAAAAATTTTTAAGCTTACGTGATCTCCTGAATCTCTGCCATATCAGTCTGGATACATAAGTACGGCTCATGTATTTTTGCTCTACATCTTTAAATTCCCGCCGGAGTAGTGAACTTACTACAGATTGATAATCGCGCAGGATGATCAGGTAAAAGGCATCCGGCAGCAATTCCTGGTAAACATCTAAAAACAAACATGTACGCGGATCCTTCCATCCCCATTGATCATACAACTGCTGTTTAATTTTGATGATGCTTTTCAACTTTTCTTTTTCATATATAGAAAAGTGATCAATTTGTACATCCGTTAAACCCGAGGATGGCAGGTTATTGTTGGTCAAAACTTCTTCGTGAATTTTTAAAAATTCAACATCCTCAAAATGGCCATCTTCATTTCCCCAACCCGGACCAACCATTTGTTCGCCAAGTTGTAAACCGCATTTGGTAAGCCAATTAGAGATAAGTGAGGTACCGGACCGGTGCATTCCGGCAATGATAAGGGTTCTTTTTTGCATAGTTTTATAAAAGGACGATCGTTTTAAAATGCTTAAGCAGGTAGTCAGCTTAAAAATTATCTGTCATTTTATTAGAAGCTTTTTCGGTAGCGTAAAGATTATTTAGTATAAAATAAACCAATAAAGAGGTGCTTTGCTGTATAGAATTTTCGCTGGTGTTAATATAAAGATCGGCATCATACGGTACATCAAACCGATCATTGATACCTGTTAAGTTTAAAAGTTTATTGGGATGGCCTTCTGGTAAAAGTGCCCGCTGGTAAAGGCCTTTGGTATCGCGGTTAATTAGTTTGTTAACCGGGCAGTCAATGTGTACTATACTTACATCGTCATACCGGTTAACCAATTCCCGCCTAACATCCTCGTATGGGTTTATGGCACTGATAATGGTAACTATACCCTGGTTTGAGAAACGACTGGCCACAAATCCCAGCCTTCTGATGTTTTCGCTCCTGTGTTCCCTTGAAAATCCAAGATCTCTACAGATTTCCTGCCGATATTCATCACCATCAATAATCTCGATCTTTATGCCAAGTTCTGTTAATTCGGCAGCAACATTTTTGGCTAATGTTGTTTTGCCGGCTCCTGACAGACCGCAAAATAAAAGTATCATACCCGTTAATTAAGTTAATAAACATCATCTTGCGAAAGTTTTGCAGGACACTTTCTGAACGTGAACTTATAAAATATCTTACCTGTTAGGAGGCGTGTGATTGTAAAAGATTATTTACAATCAGGTACAATACTTTCGTTGGAGGTAATTTCAGGATACTTAAAATTGTACAGAAGTGCTTTAAAGGCGGTTTTTATGCAACCCTGATCACTACGAACAACAATGGCAGATTGATACACCTAACAGAAATGTTACGTGCATTTACCATGCTGTAAACAATAAGGGTTGCTTAATGAAGAATTTTAAACATCAGTTCTTTCATCAATTCGCCATGCGGGGCGTTTGATTCCACACCTTTGCTTTTCAAATCATACTCGCGCAAATAACTGATGATCCGCATAGTTTTTTGATAGTTATAACTACGACCTGCCTGTTCATAATCTTTTACAAAAAACGGGTTCACCCCCAGCTCCCGGGCCAGGTTTTGCTGCGATTTATCTTTCACATAATGATAGGCCAGCACCTTGCTAAAATAATTATTCAGGTTGCCCAGCACCAGTACAATGGGATTGGCCTTGGGGTTAGCTTCAAAGTAATTGATGATCTGGTTAACTTTATAGGCATCCTTTTTACTTAGGGCAGCCTGCAGTTCAAATACGTTATACTCTTTGCTGATGCCTATATTATCCTGGATATGTTTAAGGGTAATTTCTTGACCGGCAGTTACATTGAGCATCAGTTTTTCGAGCTCATTGGCAATTTTTGAAAGATCATTGCCCAGGTATTCTGAAAGCATGGCCGATGCCTGCGCGTTGATCTTGTAGCCCTTTTCGCTGATATAGCCCTCTATCCAGGCCGGTATTTTATTATCATACAAAGGAGCCGACTCAAAAACGATCCCGTTTTTTTCGATGGCCTTATATGTTTTTTTCCGCTTATCAAACTTGCCATATTTATAGCAGAACACCAGTATAGTACTTGGCAATGGGTTTTCAAGATAGCTTAACACCGGATCTATACCTTTTTTTCCGTCATCATCCTTACCCCATTTCATCTCCTGGGCCTCTTTTACCAGTACAACCTGGTAATCGGCCATCATGGGATAACGTTTGGCGGCGTTGAGCACTGTCATCATATCGGTGTCCTTACCATATACTACAGTTTGATTAAACCCTTTCTCGGCATCGGACAACAGGCTGTGTTCGATATAATTGCTTACCAGGTCAATAAAATAAGGCTCCTCACCATGCAACAGATACAGGGGTTTGTACTTACGGTTCTTAATATCTTTTAATAACTCTGCTGCGGACATGTTGGTAAGTCAAAATTAAAAATTAAAAAGTCAAAAATACTTTTCAATTTAGGCTTCAAAAGTAAAAATTGCCGGGCACTCTTGAACTACAAAACGAAAATAAACACTACGAGACAGCCTGCTTATCCTTTTGAATTTTTACTTTTGAATTTTGAATTTAAGAATGGATCTGCTGCAGCCGCTTAATCTTCCCCCTTATGCTTTTAAAATTACTGATCAGAACGGGCAGCTCAGTTTGTTTGACGAAATCAGGAAGAAAAACATCATTATAACCCCCGAGGAATGGGTACGCCAGCATTTTGTACAATATTTGATTAAACATAAAAACTATCCGCGCGCATTAATTAAACTGGAGGGCGGTATGAAGCTTAATGGCCTGCAAAAACGCACAGATATTGTTGTATTTAACGCCGAAGGCAAAAGAATATTGATTGTAGAATGCAAGGCGCCTTCCATAACCATTGATCAGAAAACATTTGACCAGATAGCCCGGTACAATATGGTCCACCAGGTTTCGCTATTGGCAGTTAGCAATGGTTTGCAGCATTACTATTGCCGTATTGACCACATCAACAAAAAATATCTGTTTTTAGAGGATATGCCTGTTTACCCCGGAACTATTTAAATCAGGGTTATCAGGTTTTGGATCTTCTCCAGTAACTCGTCAGGTTTAAATGGTTTTGATACATAATCATTCATCCCTACCCTAAATACCCGGTCCTTGATATCAACCAACGCCGAGGCTGTAAGCGCGATGATGGGAACCTTTGCCTTTTTAGGGTCGGCCATTTTCCTGATCTCCCGGGCCGCGTCAAATCCGTTCATTACCGGCATCTGCAGGTCCATCAGTATAATATCAAAGTTACCGTATTGCATAAACTCAACAGCACGTTCGCCATTTTCGGCAATGGTGGGTATTATTTTCCATTTTGATAACAGCTTCTTCATCAGCATAACGTTCACCATGTTGTCCTCGGCAATAAGTACTTTCAAGCATTCCAAACTCTCTTCTTCGCCTATTTCCGGGTGCTTGGTTATCCCTTCGGCAATCACCTCTGTTGACACGGAAAGCTCCATATTAAATAAAAACTCAGATCCTTCTCCAATTTTACTGATCGCCTCAATATGGGTGCCCTGCAATTCGAGCAGACGTTTTACAATGGCCAAACCCAAACCGGTACCTCCATACTCCCGTGTAGTGTTTAGCGACTCCTGGGTAAAAGGTTCAAATATATTCTTCAGGCCACTTTCTTTAATACCTATACCGGTATCCTTTACCGAAAATCTAACGATCAGGTTGTTGTGCCTATCCTCCAGGCAGGTAACATTAACCCATACATTCCCTTTGGGTGTAAATTTTATAGCATTATTAACCAGGTTAAAAATCACCTGGGTGATACGGGTAGGATCGCCAAAAAAAACTTTGCTTTTTAAGGCATTGTCAACAGTAAGTGTAAACTGCAAACCTTTTTCATGTGCCTTTAACATCTGCCCTCCGCAAATATTATACATCAGCTCAACCAGGTCAAAGCGAACGTTTTCAAATACCAGCTTCCCTGATTCAATTTTGTTAAAGTCGAGCACGTCATTTACTACAGCCAGCAGGTTATTTGCCGAAAATTTTAATATCTCCAGGTTCTCTTTTTGTTCTGGTCTTGGATTACCCATCATCAGCAGGTTGCTCATTCCGATCACCGCGTTTAAGGGTGTACGGATCTCGTGCGACATGGTTGATAAAAACTCCGATTGAGCATGTGCCGATTTTTCAGCCTTCTCAATGGCCTTTTTTAATTTTTGATTGAGGGTCTTTTGTTCATGAGCGCTTTCTCTTAGCTGCCTCAGATTTTTTACAAACGCATTATATAGGTGGCTGTGGATAAAAATGAGTATGATAAAATTGGCAAACAGACTGATCACGATGGTCGACTGGTCTATCTTATCGGGCTTTATGCGTATGGCATAATTGTAATTGCGCTCAATAAACAAAAAAAGCAATATGGGTACCGTATTTAGCAAGGAGTATATCAAGCCCCATTTTTGGCCCAGCATGTAATAGCTAAATACAATTACGATGATAACCACCTGCACTGTAACTATGTTGATGCTTTGCAAGGATAAATATACAATACTCACATTGACCAATGTACCTACAATGAGCAAGGCGTGTGATATGGCAAGCCAGTTGGGCTTATACGTTAAGGCTTTAAACAGTACAACGATGCTGAGCATTAAAAATACACAGGTGTAGGCCAGCATCATCTGTCCCTGGAAATAAACACTGGTTAGTAATGCAGCCGAAGCCACAAACACCAGGAAGAAACCATAATATAACAAGCGTATACGTGCCTGATCAAGAAAGGATTGCTCCTTTGAAATGATTTTGTAGATGGAGAAGTTAAAAAAACTTGCTTTTGGGCACATATCAGGGCCGCAAACATTTTACTAATGCGGTAAGCCAACCGGGTAATATCGTTTTAGCTTACCGCTGTTTGCAGCGAACTTTTACATGCAATTAATCAGCCAAATCGTCAAGCGCCTTTTGAATGATCTGTAATTTGGCTTCGGCATCAGCTTTTTTACGCTGTTCAATTTCAATAATTTCGGGTTTGGCGTTGCTCATAAAACGCTCGTTACTGAGCTTTGCATTTACCGATTTTAAAAAACCTAAAAGGTATTCCTTCTCCTTTTCAAGACGGGCACGCTCGGCTACCGGATTTATTTCTTCTTTAAAAGGGATATAAAACTCATCCGTTGAAGCTAAAAAGCTGATAGCCCCTTCTACTTTGTCAGTAACTTCCGAAAACCGGCTTATATTTCCAAGCCGGGCTATAATAGCCTGATATTGCAGATAATTTATACCAGAGTTTGTTTTCACTAAAAGCTCAAGCGGTTCTTTATCAGCAATATGTTTTGTTTGCCGCGTATTCCGTACTGCTCCAATAACTTCTTTCACCGTTTCTACTTCGCTTAGTAGCCGTGCATTAATTTCCCCAATAACTGGCAATTGTGCAACAATACAGCACTCTTTTTCGGCACGTTCACCAAACAGTTCATCATGCCATAATTCTTCGGTCAGGAAAGGCATAAAAGGATGCAAAACCTTCAGTATATTTTCAAAGAATTGTATCGTAGCGGTATAAGTAGCCCGGTCGATAGGGTGTTGATAAACCGGTTTGATCATCTCCAGGTACCACGCGCAGAAATCGTCCCATACCAGTTTGTAGGTATCCATTAAGGCTTCCGACAAACGATATTGTGCAAAATTATCTTCTATCTGGCCCAATGCCTGGTCAAAGCGACTGGCAAACCAATCTATCGCTATAGAATTAGGATTGGCAAGGGTATCATCAACCTCCCAGCCTTTTACCAGCTTAAACGCGTTCCATATTTTGTTGGCGAAGCCGCTGCCTTGTTTGCAGTAGCTTTCATCGAACATCAGATCGTTACCTGCAGGCGAGCAAAGCAGCATACCCACACGTACACCATCGGCACCGTATTGAGCTATCAGGTCGAGCGGATCGGGGGAATTGCCCAATTGTTTTGACATTTTACGGCCCAGTTTATCCCTCACTATACCGGTAAGATATACATTTTTAAATGGTACCTCGCCCCTGAACTCGTGCCCGGCCATGATCATCCTGGCTACCCAGAAAAACAGGATCTCAGGTGCGGTTACCAGGTCGTTTGTCGGGTAATAATAGTTGATATCGGCATTATCCGGGTCTTTAAATCCACCAAATACTGATATAGGCCATAACCATGACGAAAACCAGGTATCTACAACGTCAGGATCTTGTGTGAGATCCTGAGCAGTGAATGCAGGATTCTTGAGCTTAGCTTCAACCAATGCTTCTTCGGCATTTTTGGCGATAACAAACTCACCGTTTGGTAAATACCAGGCCGGGATCTGCTGCCCCCACCATAACTGGCGACTGATATTCCAGTCCCTTACATTCTCCATCCAATGGCGGTAGGTATTGATAAACTTATCGGGTATCAATTTAATTTCGCCATTCAATACATAATCCAATGCAGGTTTGGCCATTTCACCCATCTTGCAGAACCATTGCATAGATAGTTTTGGCTCGATAACCGCATCCGTACGTTCCGAGAAACCGATCTGCGATTTATAGTCCTCTACTTTTTCCAGCGCGCCGGCTTCTTCCAGCAACACCGCTATCTTTTTACGGGCTGCAAAACGGTCAACCCCGATCAGGATCTGGGCTTTATCGTTCAGCGTACCGTCGTCATTTAAAATATCAATAACGGGCAGCTTATGTTTTTGACCCAGTTCGTAGTCATTTAAATCATGCGCCGGAGTTACCTTCAAGCAGCCGGTACCAAAATCCATGGTCACGTATTCGTCCAGGATAACCGGGATAGTACGGTGGATTAAGGGAATATAAACACTTTTTCCATGTAGATGAACATACCGCTCATCGTTTGGATTAATACAAATAGCTGCGTCGGCCATGATGGTCTCAGGACGGGTAGTAGCAATGGTTAAGTAGTCAGGGAGTTCGGAAGTCTGCAAGTCTGTAGCTGCATCAGTGCTTTCGGTCTTTCCGTCTTCCCGACTTTCGGACTTCACTGCATAGCGTATATAATACAGTTTCTGATTAACTTCCTTACGGATAACTTCCTCGTCGGATACAGCCGTTTTACTCTGCGGATCCCAGTTTACCATGCGGATACCGCGGTAGATGAGGCCTTTTTTGTGCAGGTGGATAAAGGTATCTATTACCGCTTCAGACAGATCCTCATCCATTGTGAATTTGGTGCGGTCCCAATCGCAGGATGCCCCTAATTTTTTAAGCTGCTCCAGGATAATGCCACCGTATTTCTCTTTCCATTCCCAGGCATAAGCCAAAAACTCGGGTCGGGTCAAATCGGCTTTGCTGATGCCGCGCTCTTTGAGCATGGCCACTACTTTTGCTTCGGTAGCTATACTGGCATGGTCGGTGCCGGGAACCCAGCAGGCATTTTTGCCCTTCATGCGGGCGCGACGAACCAATACATCCTGTATGGTATTATTCAACATATGGCCCATGTGCAGAACGCCGGTAACATTGGGCGGCGGAATGACTATGGTATAAGGCTCACGCTCATCGGGCACCGATTTAAAAAAATCGTGCTTTAACCAGTAACTATACCACTTCTCTTCGGTTTCTTTGGGCAAATATGTTTTAGCAATACTCATAACGCGCAAAAATAGGGATTTGCCCGCTTAGTTCATAGCCGATAGTTCAGGGATTATATAACCATTTTTAGCATCGATATACTCCCGCGTTTTTTTGCCATGACCGGCTCTTCATATCAGACAGAAAATTATAAAATTCAAATAGCAAAAACTTATTAAAGTCTCAATTTTAACACTTTTCGGCTCAAAAATGGGGTAAAAACCGATCAAAAACCGCTCAAGATTTGATTAAAACCATCTATTTTAACACTTTTTAACAAATTTTCGGCGGTTTTTAAAACTTTAAAAAGTATCGAATAACGGCTATTCAAATAGCTAACCTACTTAACGGCTGGTTTTTTTATTCTTTAGTTGAGGGATCAAATTATGTTTTTCAAATAGGAAGAATGCGAATCGGCTTACTGAAACATATGGAAATTATTTGATGTTTGCAATTCTAATTGTCAAGCGCGGGGTAGACTCATCCTGTCATCACTTCGCTCGACATCCCTCTCTCCGCCTTTGGCGCAAAGAGGGACTATAAAAAAAGAATTTTCTAACCCCTCTTTGCGCCAAAGCGGAAGAGAGAGTCACCCAGCGAAGCGTAGGCTGGGTGAGTTGACTACTTCTGTCTTTGTTCCTTCTATGCTTACTCCGCTTCATCACAATAATTTTACAATAGAGGCGTTTAGTATAGGAACAACCGTAAATGGCCATGAAATCAATGGACTTGCATCGCTTTTGGCTTGATATTCTGAAAAAATCAAAGCTTTCCTTTTTCATCAACTGGTTTAACCGTTAAGCATTTCATTAGCCGGTTTGCGTATGTCTGGCATAATTTATTAACTTTAATTTTTAACAATTAACATGAAATTAAAGTTGTCTTATGTAATGTTGGCAGGCGCATTAGCCTTGTCGGCCAACAGTTTTGCTGCCGGTGGCGGCACATCTCCCAAACCAAAACACAAACCTGCAGTCCCTAAAAAATTCATTGATCCGGCCAATATGGATCTGAGCGTAAAGCCCGGCGATGATTTTTTTGATTATGCCAATGGCAATTGGATCAAACAAAACGCTATTCCTGCTAAAGAAACCCGCTGGGGAAGTTTTAACATCCTGCGCCAGGAAAATACCGATAAATTATTAGGATTGCTTAATGAAGTGAGCAAAACATCAGGCACACAGCCTAAAGGCAGCTTAAGACAGCGTGTTGGCGACCTGTATGCCAGCGGCATGGATAGCCTGGCTATCGAAAAACGTGGTTATGACCCTATAAAACCCGATCTACAACGTATCGACCAAATCAATAACCTCAACGGTGTGATCGGCGAGCTGACCTATCAGCGTGTTAATGGCGAAGGCAGCCCGCTTTTCCGGTTCGGTGTTGGGCAAGACGAAAAAAACGTGAACAAATACGTGGTGGGTTTTAACCAGGGCGGTACCAGCTTGCCCGATCGCGACTATTATCTGAAAGCCGATAGCCGCACCAAAAGCATCCAGGATGCTTACAAAAAATACATTGTAGCGCTATTCACGCTCACCGGCAGCAGCAATGAAGAAGCCCTTAAAAATGCCGACGTTATTTTTGGCATGGAAACCAGCCTGGCCAAAGCACAACTAAGCCGTGTGGCCATGCGCGATCCTAACGTTACCTACAACAAATTTTCGGTTGATGGTTTCAGCAAGATCACCCCGCATTTAAACTGGAACACTTTATTGCCGCAGTTAAAAGCCAGCGGACAGGATACGGTTTTGGTTGGCCAGCCCGGATTTTTTAAAGCTGCCGACTCACTGTTGGTAGCCGCCCCTGTTGATAGCTGGAAAGTTTACCTCAAATGGAGCATCCTGAAAGGAGCGTCATCATCACTAAGCTCGCCGTTTGTAAACGCTACTTTTGATTTCAGCAAGGTATTAACCGGCCAGAAAGTACAAACACCCCGTAACGAACGCATGAGCGGACTGGTTGATGGCAGCATTGGCGAATTGTTAGGTCAGCTTTTTGTAGAGAAATACTTTACACCGGCCGCCAAACAATACATGATCAACCTGGTGAACAACCTGAAAGGCACCCTGGGCGACCGTATTAAACGCCTGGAGTGGATGAGCCCCGAGACCAAAGACCGCGCGCTTAAAAAACTGGCCGCGTTTACGGTAAAAATAGGCTATCCTGATAAATGGGAACTTTATGAAGGTTTGGTGATTGACCGTAACGATTATGCCGCTAACCTGAAAGCCTTATCTATATGGCGCTATAATTTTAACCTGAGCCGCCTGGGCAAACCGGTTGATAAAACCCGCTGGGGTATGACGCCGCCAACCGTGAACGCATATTACAACCCAACCAACAACGAGATCGTTTTCCCGGCTGGTATCCTGCAGTTCCCTTTCTTTGATTTTAAGGCTGATGACGCGGTAAACTATGGCGGCATAGGCGCGGTAATAGGCCATGAAATGACTCACGGCTTTGATGATCAGGGCCGCCAATATGATGCCGATGGCACCCTGCGCGACTGGTGGACAAAAACCGATGCCGATAAATTTAAAGTACGTGCCAACCAGGTAGTTGACCAATACAATGCCTTTACAGTGATAGATACCCTGCATGTGAACGGCAAACTAACCCTTGGCGAAAACCTGGCCGATCTGGGCGGTTTAAACATAGCTTACGAAGCCTACAAAAAAACCAAACAAGGTCAGGAAAATAAAAAGATAGATGGCTTTACTGCCGATCAGCGTTTCTTTTTATCATGGGCACAGGTATGGCGCAGCAGGCAGCGCCCCGAGTCGGCAGCACAACGCATCTTGACTGATCCGCACTCGCCCGAACAATTCCGTACCAACGCGCCGCTTACCAATATCGATGCCTGGTACAAGGCCTTTAACGTGCAAGCCGGCGACAAAATGTACAAAAAACCCGAAGATAGGATCAAGGTTTGGTAGTTCTGGGTTTGAATCTTAAGTTGTTAGTCTTGAGTACTAAGTATAAAACAAAGTCTGGTGAAAGCCGGGCTTTGTTTGTTTTATGCCTCACCCAACCCTCTCTCCACCCGTCATTGCTGAGGTACGAAGCAATCCCCGAAAGGCAGGTCCGCTCTGTAAGTAGGGGATTGCCACGCTGCGCTCGCAATGACGTTATTTTTTACATACTCCCCACCCTCCCGCGGCCAAGAGCGGGTATACGACATGCATCACGAATAAACCCCTCCATACCCCCTCCGAGAGTAATAGCCAATCATTAGACATTTGTTCAAAAAAGGGTGTCATGCTGAGCTCGTCGAAGCATGGTGGGCAGGCCTCTGCGCGCGACCCTTCGACGGAGCTCAGGGTGACAGCCCCCTTTTTAATATTATTTGTCCGTTATGTCTACTCATGGGCTATTATCCTCCCGAGGGGAATCGCACCAGTCCAGCGCTTTCAGTCTATGGTCAATGTTCACCTATTTTGTAATTTTACATATCTATTAATAACCAATACCATGGATAATACAAGAGTTTACAGAATGTCTTTCGCGAGTGTTTATCCGCACTATATCAAAAAAGCAGAAAGGAAAGGTCGCACAAAAGCAGAACTGGATGAAATTATATTCTGGCTCACAGGATATGATCAACGAGCCTTGCAGCAACACATCAACAACAAAACCGATTTTGAAACTTTTTTCGCCCAGGCACCGCAAATTAACCCCAATGTTTCCAAAATTACCGGTGTGATCTGCGGGTATCGTGTGGAAGAGATCGAAGACAAACTGATGCAGAAGGTTCGTTATTTAGACAAGTTAGTTGATGAACTGGCGAAGGGAAAAGCGATGGAAAAGATTTTGAGGAAATAGGGATAATTATTGAATTGGTTTATTTAAACAAAATTCCTTCCCCCGTCAGCAGATAAGCTTCGGGCGAAAGCGGGCAGAACAATGGTGGCCTGTGCGGATGCGGGGCATAGCAAGTTTTTGCTGAAGCGTAGGATTGAGCGAACGAAGTAGGGCAAAATAATTGCAGCCCGTGGTTCTGTCGGCTTTGCGGGGTAAAGGCCAAGTGCGGCAAAGAAGCATTTCTGGTGACAAGCCTTTTGGTTACTTTGTGGCTACAAAGTGACTGGCCCTCCCGCGGCCAAGAGCGGGTATTCGCTATGCAAAATGGCCCTGTATAGCATGCGATTGCTTCGTCGTTCCTCCTCGCAATGACATATTTTTATCGATGTATTTCCCTCTAAAAACACCTGAATTACTGCATATTCCATCGTATTAATCGTATTAATATTTACAGCGTGTAAACATTTCAGCCGTAAAACAACCCGCCAAAACCTTTATCTTTGTGCTTATAATATGATAATTCAACAGTTCTACGATAAAGGATTGGCGCATGCATCGTACGCCGTGATCCGTACAGGTAAAATGATCGTTATTGATCCGGCACGTAATCCCCAGCCTTATTATGACTTTGCACGTCAGCACGATGCCGATATTGTTGGCGTTATTGAAACGCATCCCCATGCCGATTTTGTGAGCTCGCACCTGGAAATTCATCAGGCTACCAATGCTGTAATTTATTGCAGCAAACTTACAGGTGCTGCCTATCCGCACGAAACATTTGACGATGGCGATGTGATCCAGCTGAACGATATCAAACTGAAAGCCATCAATACCCCCGGTCACTCACCCGATTCCATTTGCATTTTACTGGAAGACGAACAGGGCAAAGACACCGCGATTTTTACCGGCGATACCTTGTTTGTAGGTGATGTAGGTCGGCCCGACCTGCGCGAGAATGTGGGCAACATTACCGCTAAAAAAGAAGAACTGGCCAAACAAATGTACCAGAGCACGCGTCATAAATTGATGACGCTGCCTAAAAGCGTGGTGGTTTACCCGGCACATGGGCCTGGTTCATTGTGCGGCAAAAACATGAGTCCGGACCTGGAGAGCACCATCGGTCGTGAGCTGCGCGAAAACTACGCCCTGCAATTGATGGACGAAATGACCTTTGTTAAAACCCTCACTACCGATCAGCCTTTCATGCCCAAATATTTTGGTTATGATGTTGATCTGAATAAAAGCGGCGCCCCGCTATTGCAGCAAAGTATAGATACCATTGCCAGGGTAAACGCTGAAACACGACTTGAAAAAGATGTATTGGTGATTGATTCGCGCTCGAAACAACAGTTCAGGAACGGTCATCTTAAAGGTGCTATTAACCTGCAGGATGGCGAAAAATTTGAAACCTGGCTGGGTTCTATATTAAGTCCCGATGAAGCTTTTTACCTGATAGCTGAAAGCGAAGACAGTGTAAACATCCTCATTAAAAAAGCAGCTAAAATAGGCTACGAAAAAAACATCAAAGCCGCCCTGGCATCACCTGCCAACGCAACCGAAACATCAGCGACACTTGACCTGGACGATTTCAGGACCAACCCCAACAACTATCATATTGTTGATGTACGCAACCGCGGTGAGGTAAATGATGGCAAGGTATTTAAAGATTCTATCACCATACCCCTGCCCGAACTGCGCGAACGAATCAACGAAATACCAACCGATAAACCCGTAGTGATACATTGTGCCGCGGGTTATCGCTCGGCAGCAGCAGCCAGCATAGTAGCCGCCAAAATAAAACAGGTACCTGTTTATGACCTGGGCGAGGTGATTGTGGAGTTCATCGGTTCATTTGTTCATTAGTTCATTGGTCTTTTATAGTTGATCTAATTAAGTTAAGACCGATATACATAGCTTCTGGAAGATTCAAGGCACACGCAAGGACCAATGAACTAATGAACAAATGAACAAATGAACAAATGAACCAACTCACAATAGTAACCACCGCCGATGGCTCCAAAACCATTTATAATGCCGCTGTAGGTGAGCATTACCACTCGCGGCATGGTGCTTTGCAGGAGAGTTTACATGTATTTGTAAATGCCGGTCTGGATTATTTTTTAGCTCAAAACAATGTTCACGAAGCCAGCATACTGGAAGTTGGTTTCGGTACCGGACTTAACTTTCTGTTGAGCGCAGCTTACTGTATCGATCGACAAATAAATCTGCAATACACTGGGATCGAAGCCTATCCGCTTACAACGGATATGATGGCTCAAACAGGCTACGAGCAATATATCCCTGCCACACTATGGGATACCTATCTGCAACATTATCCAGATGCTTTAAAAAATGAGGTAAGTATCTATGCTGATACCCAATTGCGAATAGCACACTGCAAACTGATGGACTTTACCACAACCCATCAGTACGATATTATTTATTTCGACGCCTTTGCCGCCATACATCAGCCCGAAATGTGGGAACTGCCTGCTATAAGCCATGTTACCCAATTTTTAAAACCTGGCGGCGTATTTGTTACCTATGCCATAACCGGTAATTTGAAACGGATGCTGAAAAGCTTAGGCTCTAGCATACAAAAAATACCCGGCGCCCCCGGCAAACGCGAAATGCTGCGCGCGGTCAGGGAGTTATGAGTATTGTCTGAATCAGAATTAACAGAATTTTAAAATTTTCAGAATTACTTAACTTATTACGCATTTTTTTCACTACTCACTACTCACTACCTTGCGCTGTCCGAAGTCTCCGACTTCGGACGATTATGCTTGTAGTCTTCAGACTACAGACATAGTTAAATACAAACCATCATTACTGTAGTTATAAACTACAGGCAGTAGTTCAGAGTCAGAGACTTCGAACATCGCATTAATTTCCTTTCTTATCTTGATTTCTGATTCTTACCTCTTGCATCCCAAAACCCCTATCTTTGCAGCATAAAAACAAAAACATATGCCGCTACAAGCACCAGCTACCGCTAATACCCCTGCCACCGGATTTGAACGCCTGCTCCATATTATGGATGATCTGAGGGCAAATTGTCCATGGGATAAAAAACAAACGCTGGAAAGCCTGCGGCACCTTACTATAGAAGAAACCTATGAGCTGAGCGATGCTATTTTAAGCGCCGATATGCCCGAAATAAAAAAGGAACTGGGCGATATTATGCTGCACCTGGTGTTTTACGCCAAAATAGCTTCGGAAACTAATGATTTCACCATTACCGATGTGCTCAACAGCGTATGCGAAAAGCTCATCAACCGGCACCCGCATATTTATGGCGATGTAGAGGTACAAAACGAGGAGGATGTAAAACGCAACTGGGAACAGATCAAACTGAAAGAAGGCAACAAATCGGTACTGGGTGGCGTGCCGGCTTCCTTACCGGCATTGGTTAAAGCATCACGCATACAGGAAAAAGCACGCGGTGTGGGTTTTGACTGGGAAGAGAAAAGCCAGGTATGGGCTAAGGTTGAAGAAGAGATGCAGGAATTCAGGAACGAGTTTAATGCTGAGGATGAAAGCACCATCGACCATGAAAAAGCCGAAGGCGAATTTGGCGATCTCTTATTCTCGCTCATCAACTATGCCCGTTTTATCAATATCAACCCCGAAAACGCGTTGGAAAAAACAAACAAAAAATTCATCAAACGTTTTCAGTACCTGGAACTTAAAGCCAAAGAGAACGGAAAACAATTACAGGACATGAGCCTGGCTGAGATGGATATATTTTGGGACGAGGCAAAAAAACTGTAAAAATTTTTACCTGATGTATCGTTTCAGTAAATGCACACGTAATGTTTAAAAAGATGAAGATTATGAAGCGAAATTTATTTTTAGTATTACCATTGTTAGCATTAGTTGTATTAAGTGAAGCCTGCTCAACTAAAAGTGATCCCGTTCCTGTACCGGCAGCACCGACTGGCTCTTATAGTGGAAAATTCAAGCTGCTTGTCAAAAAAACAACAGGCTCAGGTTACGATACCGTAAAAAACGATCCTCTTTTCGCTGTGACCATAACCGCGCCAAGCAAATATGTTGTAACCAGCTCTACTCCGAGCATACACGCGTTAAGCAGGGGACTTTTTCAATATGATCCCTATGGACAGATTATACGTTTTATTGACAGCACTTATGTACCGGGACCTCAAACCAGTTATCATTTAGCAGGTGATTATCAATACCGGATGAATACTACACAGCTTCAGTTTATACGTCCAAATAACAGCACAACACAGGATACTATATTTTTCTACGACCTTAAAAAAACTTCAAATTAATTATTGTTTTAATTTAACTGCTGTCGCTTTTATAGTGGCAGCTTTTTACATTAACCATCTACCTATCTTAACGGTAAAGACCAGTGGTAACAAGTACTGCTGGTCTTTTAATCGTTAAATACCGGGTCAAAAAACTGGTCAGCTGAAAAATTTATTATTTTTAGGTGTATCAATAAAGTTCCTTATCACGTAAGGTACTATAGATCAACAACAACGTTTATAGGCGGAATTAAATATATTTAATGCATTCACCCCCTCGCATTACTGAAGAAGAGATCATCAGCCAATGCAAAACAGGCAGCTTAAAGTACCAGGAAATGCTGTATAAGCTATTCTATGGCTATGCCATGGGTATAAGTCTGCGCTATAGTTTAAACAGGGATGATGCCTTAGAAGCTGTGAATGATGCCTTTATAAAGGTTTTTAACGCTATACATAATTATAACATTGATAAACCTTTTAAAGCCTGGTTACGCACTATAGTGGTTAATACCGCCATTGACCGCAGGCGTAAGGATCTTAAATTTCAGCTTAATGTTGATCTGGATAATGCTGCCCCTCTTAGCAGCAATATGGGCACAGTTGATAATTTAAATGTGCAGGATATTTTAAAACTGATGAATGAGCTGCCTGCAATTCAGCTTACCATCTTTAATTTATACGAAATAGACGGATATAATCACGACGAAATTGCAAACATGCTCGCTATTCCGGTAAGCTCATCAAGGGTTTACCTGAGCCGGGCAAAAGAAAGATTAAGAAAAATGTTAAGGAAAGAGACACAAAACCATGGATGAGCAGTTGGATAACGACTTAAGCAACCGCATCAGGGAGGTGTTTGATAATTTTGACGACATCTCATTTCCTTCTGCTGATGAAGGCTGGTTATTGCTCAGGGAAAAATTTCCTGAAACGGAAAAGAAACGTCCGGTTGCCTGGCTATGGTGGGCAAGCGCGGCCGCCGCTATACTGTTATTTTTAAGCATCGGTCTTTGGATGACGTTTAAAAAACAACCCATTGATACACTGGCCTTAAAACCGATAAAAAAGCATACAGAACAAACTATAACTGCCGATAGCGCTGCATTACTGACTATAACAAAAACCCCGGCTAATAAAAACAATGCTCTTGATACTGGTGCAGCCCCTTTAGCCGGTACAAAAAGACCCGTTATCCGGAAAGCAACACCTTATAAGCCTAACGTGGTACCCCCTGTGCCGGGCGCAGCAATATCACAGGCACAGGCACCTGTTTATGCCAAAACCGGCGTAAACCAGCCTTCACAGCTCCCTGGTAATACGCCGGCTGCATCTGCGTTTAAAACCCAACAGACTGTTGACAGCACTAAAAATGTGGCAGCCAAAACAAATGCGCAGCAGTATATAGCGGTTACAAAGAGTTCCAATACCAATACAACTGTCACTGAGCCTGCTAAAAAAACCCAACCCGTTGATAGCGCTAAAACTGTTATAGCGAAAATTAATACGCAGCAACCGTCGGTTACGGCTCCTGTAGCCACCAAAGGGTCGATCATGTTAAATCAGCAGCAGGTACAAACACCTAAAAAGGGTATGGAGGCATTGTTTGCGAAGGAACAAGCCCAACAACCAGACAAAAACAAACAGGATTATACCGAGGATAAAAAAGTACGTTTCGGCGTGTATGCAGCTACGTTTTTTAACTATGCCAAAGGCAGCCGCAACCAGGTAAATGCCGGCGCGGGTGTTACCTCAGATATCAAATTGACTAAAAACTTAAAATTATCAACCGGTGTAATGCTGGCCCAAAATACATTGAGTTATAATGGGAGTGCCCCTCCAACCTCCAGCCTTGACGCTTTAGCCAAGGCCCCCCAGGCTTTTGCCCCTTTTGACAAGCAGACCTTGTTTTCTGCAAACTCGTCGTTCCCGGTGCTTAAAAATTACAATGCCAGCTTAGTTGGTTTGGATATCCCTATAAATATCAAATATGAATTTAACCCGCAAAAAACCGATGCTTATGTTTCGGCCGGCCTAAGTTCAGGTACATTTATCAACGAGGCTTATACCTCCGTTTATGGTTATTCGGCCGGAGCTTCTACACAAACAACAGAAGATGTAAGCCGTAAAAGCTTCAACAGTTTCTATTTTGCCAAAACCCTCAATGTGTCTTTCGGTATAGGTACCCCTGTGGGTAAAGGCAACCGTTTGATCATCGAGCCATTCTTAAAATACCCTATTGATGGCCTGGGTTCACAACAGATCCAATTCGGTTCGGCAGGTTTGAATTTGAAATTTAATTTTACGACCCAGAAAAAATAGACATTACCGCCTTTATTTCCGGCATAAGCAGTTATCTTTAAGCATAATCATCTATTATGTTTAATTACAATAGCGACTTAGAAGCGATTTTATTATCAAGAGTAAATGCAAATCTTTTAGTCGGTTATTTAGGCGGCGCTTTCAGCCAAAAAAATGATAAATTTTATGCAGCCACACTGGTTGATATAAGTACTATTGATTATGACGATTTCGCTTATTTACATGAACAAGTAAATGGGCGCTCCATTACAAACTTTGATCCTGAATTAACCAGGAATTACATTTCAAATAATTCATGGCACAACAAGTCAGTTGAGGAATGTATCGAAGAAGGCATTTACCGGTATTTTTCCATAATATTTACAGGCATCTATTTTGAACAGCAGTGGTTCATTATAAAAGAATTATGTTTTTATGGTGATTTAAAATCAGAACAGGCCATAAAAGAAAGCATAATAAAAAAATCTGAATATGAAGATTTTTGGGAGCAATCAATTTTCAGACCACAGGAACCACTCACCATTAACCGCGATGGTGAAACAATTACCATACGCCGCGTTGAGATGGAAGAGTTTAAAGATAACCCGAGTCTGGTTGCTCTTTTAAAACAAGAGAAAAAAGAAAAGATAAATCGCCTTTATAATAATTACATTGAAGCTGAGTTTATTATCCCATTTTTTGAACGGCTAAGGATTAATTATTCGCAACGATATCAAGAATTTGAGGCCCTACGTGTTGGATATACAACGATATTTCCAGAACATAAAAGCTACACCCTGTTTTGCAGCCTGGTTAAAGATGCAGATAAGAATTATGCTCTTTATTACTTTCTTTTTGACAACCGGATACGAAAGTTTTACAAATGGACCTACTTTACTCCTATCAGTTTCGATTTTAGTTTCTTTTACGAACAGCTTATCATTGAAGATCTTAAACAAATATCCCATTGGGATGATATCGGTTTTCTTGACTCATCATGCACTATGGACGACGAGGCTTTTTGGGATAACTACGTATTTGCGCATAATGGTTATCATTACACTTTTTTAGAGGAACTTTAGCCTCTACTTAAACCTGATTGCTTTTACCGGCGATATTTTACTCACCAGCATAGAGGGGATGATAAGCACCAGCAGGCAAATAAGCAGCGTGCCTAAATTCAACAGTATGATATCGCTGAAACTAAACTCCACGGGAACAAAGGTCATATAATAGGATGCCTGGTCGAGCTTAAAAAAATGGGTTTGCTGCTGAAAGACACCCAGGCCCAAACCTAAGGCGTTACCCAACAATAGTCCAAAACCGATAAGGTAAGTTGCGTTAAATAAAAACACTTTTTGTATATTCCAGTTGGTGGCGCCCATGGCTTTGAACATACCTATCATGGAGGTGCGCTCCAGGATCATGATGAGCAATGCCGATATCATATTGATCACCGCTACAATTACCATCAGCACCAACATCACCACCGAGTTTACATCCAGCAGGTTAAGCCATTCAAATATGGCCGGATAGTCCTCTCCAACAGTATAGGAGCGTAATTTCACCGGCAGTATCTCATCGAGCCTATTGGCGGCATAGTCTACCCGTTCAAAATCAGATACATGTAATTCATACTCGCCAATTTCGCCAGGCTTCCAGTCGTTAAGCCTATTGATCAGTGATAACGAGCCAATCACGAAGGTTTTATCCACCTCTTCTACCCCGATACTGAAAATGCCTTTAATTTTAAACTGGCGTTTACGCAATGGCTCCTGAACAAAATACATCAGCAGCTTATCGCCTACCTTTAATTTGAGGCGGTTTGCCGTAGTTTGCGATAGCATGATCTCTTTTTGCGCCTCGACAGAATCGGTAAAGTTGATCACATCGCCGGCTACCATAGTCTTTTTAAAATAGCTCCAGTCGTAGTTTTTATCAACGCCCTTCAGCACCACGCCTTCTATTTCATTATTGGCTTTAATAATTCCCGGTTTGGTAGCAAAGGGCATTACCCGGGTAATCAGCGGACTTTTCATCGCCCGGCCTTCAAATTTAGGGTCGGCCATGAAAGGTGAGCTTTCGTAGGAGCTGTTCAGATCAAATTTCACTACCCGGATATCGCCGGCAAAACCACGGATCTTTTCGCGGATCTCGCGCTTAAAGCCTTTCACAATAGCCAGCGAAAGTATCATCACCCCCAAACCCAGCATAATACCTATAATGGCAATGCGCACAATCAGTTTTGAAAAGGTGCGTTTTGACTTAAATGTTATCCGGGCTGATATAAAAGAGGCGAAACTCAATGCAGAATGATTTTTTGTACCTTCGCAAATATGCGGTTTTGCTGCTAAACCTGCTACTTTAAAAATTGTTTAACCATAATATTTTATGCTAAGAACACGTATTTTTTTGCAATGTGCTTTTATAACGGTTTTATGGACAAGTACGGCATGCGGTAGCCCTGCTGTTTGCACCAATTGCGACTCATCAAAAATCAATTCAGTCGAAAAAATAGTCCCCGGAATAATTACCGGTGCTGATCAAATTCCGCTGTATATTAACTATCTTAAGGGAAAAAATATTGGGATGGTGGTGAATCAAACTTCTGTTATTGGCAAAAATCTAAAGTCAAGCGTGGATAGTTTACTGCATGCCGGTATTACTATAAAAAAAGTATTCGGTCCTGAACATGGTTTTAGGGGTAATGCCAGCAATGGCGCCAGCGTAAATGATGCTGTAGATACTAAAACCGGTTTGCCTGTAATATCCCTGTATGGCAATAAACACTATAAACCTACACCTGAAGACCTGAAGGGCCTCGACTTGATGATATTTGATCTTCAGGATGTTGGGGTTCGCTTTTATACTTACATATCAACCCTGCACTATGTAATGGAGGCTTGTGCCGAAAACAATATCGAACTTATGATACTGGACAGGCCCAATCCTAATGGTTACCTCATTGATGGGCCCATACTGGATACAGCTAATGTGCCCCGTGCCTTTGTAGCTATGCACCCTATCCCCATCAGCCATGGTATGACCATTGCCGAATATGCCCAGATGATCAATGGCGAAGGCTGGTTAAAGGACGGCATCAAGTGTAAATTAAAGATCATCAAGATAGCCAATTACAAACACTCCTTACCTTACCGATTGCCCGTAAATCCGTCGCCCAATTTAAACACCGATCAATCCATCATCCTCTACCCAAGTGTGTGTTTGTTTGAGGGCACCACGTTTAGCCTGGGGCGTGGCACATTTTTTCCTTTCCTGGAGGTGGGTCATCCCTTGTTGAAAGGGAAATATACATTTTCGTTCACTCCGGTAAGTATCAAAGGCATGAGCGAGGATCCGCCACAGAAAGACAAGGAATGTTTCGGGGTGGATTTAAAAGAACGGAGTACTGATATGATCCGCAAGAAAGGTCGGCTTGATCTGTCGTTGCTGATGGAACTATACAAAGCTTTTCCTGATAAAGCGCATTTTTTCAACGCCTATTTTACCAAACTGGCAGGCACTCCCGAATTAAGGAAACAAATTGAAGCGGGTAAAAGCGAAGAAGAGATCCGCAAAAGCTGGGAACCTGGTTTAAATAAGTTTAAAACGGTAAGGCGCAAATATTTATTATACGAATAGTATCAAGTAGCAGAGATTAGTATCAAGTATCATGACTTTTTAAAACAAAGTTCAATAACCATACCGGCAAAATCCTGATACTTGATACTAGCTACTTGATACCCCAAAAAAAAGAATAGCATGAGAATTGTATTTATGGGTACGCCCGAATTTGCGGTTGCATCATTAGATGCATTGATTAAAGCAGGCAGCAATATTGTAGGCGTGGTTACGGCTCCTGATAAACCAGCGGGCCGTGGTCAAAAGGTAAGTGAGTCGGCGGTGAAACAATACGCGGTAGCCAACGGCCTGAAAGTGCTGCAGCCCGAAAAGTTAAAAAACCAGGATTTTTTGGCCGAGTTGAAAGCCCTACATGCCGATCTGCAGGTGGTGGTGGCATTCCGGATGCTGCCCGAGGTAGTTTGGGCTATGCCGCCAAAGGGTACCATCAATTTACATGCTTCGCTTTTGCCGCAATACCGCGGCGCGGCGCCCATTAACTGGGTGCTTATCAACGGCGAAAAAGAAACCGGCGCTACCACCTTCTTTCTGAAACACGAGATAGACACCGGCGATGTGCTGTTTACCGAAAAGGTAACGCTGAATGGCCATGAAACTGCCGGCATGCTGCATGATTGGCTCATGAACAAAGGTGCAGGATTGCTGGTTAAAACCGTAAAAGCGGTTGAAAGCGGCCGCTACCATGAGCACCCGCAAACAGCCCTGTTAACCGGCGAAGAACTGAAACATGCGCCCAAAATTTTTAAAGAAGATTGCCTTATAGACTGGACACAACCGGCACAAAACATTTATAACAAAATCCGCGGGCTTAGTCCTATCCCAACGGCATATGCAGAACTAAATGGTAAGGTGCTTAAAATATATGGTTCGGAGCTGGAACTAACTGAACCGGCTATACAACCCGGCGGTTTCCTCACGGATAACAAAACCTACCTGAAATTTGCAGCTAAAGATGGTTTTATCAGTGTTACCGATATTCAGTTGGAAGGTAAAAAACGCATGGGTATTGAAGATTTTTTGAGGGGAATGAGGTTGTAAAGGATTCACTCAGCCGATATAAGAAGCAGTTACTAATCAACTTGTCATCCTGAGTTATAAAATCCGCTGGATTCTGAAGGTGAAATGACATAGCTTTGTATAGCGGTGCAGCGTGGCCGACTGAGTTATAGCGCTTATTGCCGGTTCCTGAGTATGGTTCCGAAGAATAGAGTCTGTAGGTATGGTACGTTCTGTGGCTAAGCAGATCTGTCCGATGGGTAGCCTGTCTTTTCCTTATCCTCCTTCGGGCACGGCTTATTTAAGGTAAGTTATTATGGAGAAAATGCGGATTCATGCAGCCGGTATAGATATCGGTTCAAGGCAGGTTTTTGTGAGTATAGAAAACCAGCCGGTTAAAATCTTTGAGACGTTCACCAGTGATCTGGAGTCGCTTAGTACCTATCTTTTAAGTAATGAGATAACTACGGTAGCCATGGAAGCCACCGGAAGCTACTGGTATGTCCTTTATGATATCCTGGCAGATTCAGGATTGGATGTATGGTTGGTTGATGGGAGACAAACCCGGCAGGTGCCGGGCAGGAAAACAGATATCAAAGATTGTCAGTGGATACAGCAGCTGCACAGCTATGGTTTGTTGAACCGTTGTTATGTACCGGATTTACTGATCAAGGAATTGCGCAGTTACGAACGGTTGCGTGAGGATCATATCCGGAGTGCAGGGATACATGTTCAGCATATGCAAAAAGCGCTGATCGAGATGAATATCCGTTTGCCTGAAGTATTAAGCCAGGTTCATGGTGCAAGTGGAACAGCTTTGATAACGGCTATACTGTCAGGGGAAAGGGACCGGCATAAATTGGTATCATTATGTCACAAAAGTGTGCGGGAAAAGAAAGGAGAAGAACTGCTGAAAGCTTTGGAGGGCCATTATACACCACAAGGGCTTTTTGCTTTGGATCAGGCTTATAAAGCCTACTTGTTTTACCAGGGACAAATACTTGAATGCGATAAACAAATACAACGTACACTGGAAAAAATAAACAAAGATAAAGACCTTCCAGCAGATACGTCAGCAGGCAGCCGCAAACCGATCCGCCATAATAAACCTAAAGTAGACGGTCTTGGAAATCATCTGTTAAAGATATTTGACGGCCGGGATGCAACCAAACTACCGGGTATAACGGATTATAACTGGCTACAGCTTTATTCAGAACTGGGTTCAGACCTTAATAAATGGCCCAGTGAAAAGCATTTCACCAGTTGGCTTGGCTTATCGCCAGGTCAAAACAATTCAGGAAAACGTAATAAAAGCAAAAGCAAGGGCAAGCCCTCTGTCGGGCAGATATTCAAAGAAATGGCGCATGGCTTATTAAACAGCAAGTATATCGGCCTGGGGGCATTTGCGAAAAGATTGAGAAGTAAGAAAGGACCTGCCATAGCTATTAAGGCAACAGCGCGAAAACTGGCCGTTCAATACTGGCGCTTGATGGTTAAAGGAAGCGAATATATTGAAAAAGGTGTAGAAAACTACGAAGCAATCCTTAAACAACAACGACACAGATTATTACAGAGGCTTTCTTTAGAATTGAACGTTGGTTTAGTCCCTCTCTAATTACATGTCATGGGTAGGAACGAAGGATCTGTTTGTAAACTATTTATAGAATAGATACTTCGCTGCGCTCAGTATGACAAACAATTTTATTACCATCCCCCCATCAACCCAAAGTCAAAATAAAACAAACACTTCGTTAACAATCACCATGTTTGCTATTTTTGCGGCCACAAATTTTATTATCCATGGCCAATTATAGCGACAGAATCACCCTGCTTAAATCCGAGATCCAGCCTTTGCGTGAGCAATTGATACAGCACGAGCTTTATAAAAATATCAACTCCTTAGAGGAGCTTACCGTTTTTATGGATCATCATGTATTTGCGGTGTGGGATTTTATGTCGCTGTTAAAATCGCTGCAACAAAAATTAACCTGTACGATTACGCCATGGATGCCTACAGGTAACTCTAACACGCGTTATCTGATCAATGAGATTGTTACCGGCGAAGAAAGCGATGTGGACGAAGCAGGTAACCGTACCAGTCATTTTGAGCTGTACCTGCGTGCCATGCATCAGGCCGGCAGTGAGGCTGTTGCTATTAATGAGCTGTTTAATGAGCTTAACTTTGGCAAACATATTGATGAAGCACTCATCATTGCCGATATCCCGGTAGCGGCACGCAACTTTGTACAGCATACCTTTGAGGTGATCGAAAGTCCTAAAAATCATGTGCAGGCCGCGGTATTTACATTTGGTCGCGAGGATCTGATCCCGGAAATGTTTGTGAGTATTGTAAAAGAGCTGAGCCGGCAATTGCCTGGCAAGGTTGATATTTTGCTTTACTACCTGGAGCGCCATATTGAGGTTGACGGTGATCATCACTCGCAATTAGCCTACCAAATGACCGCCGAACTTTGCGGCGACGACGATATCAAATGGCAGGAAGCCACCGAAGCTGTAAAAGAAGCTCTGCAAACCAGAATTGCCCTATGGGATGGTATTTTGGCCGCGATTAAAGCACCGGTTTCTTCGGAGTTATAGGTTTAAATTTCCCACTACGTCATTGCGAGCGCAACGTGGCAATGACGTCCTGTTTTACTGTTTATTAACCTACAGCTTATTCAGCTCATCCATCAATACCTTGCTGATGCGGTTAAAATAGCGCCGTACACCAAAGCCCATTACGGTTTGGATGCCCCGGGTGGCATTGGTTAAAAACACCTCATCAGCCTCGTATAAAATGTCGGGATTTATCTGGGCTTCGGTAATGTCAATATGGTTATCCTGTGCCAGCTTGATCACTATCTGGCGCATCACGCCTTCTACACAGCCTTCGCTTAAAGCAGGGGTATATAAATGATTCTGATAATAGACGAATATATTGGAGCTACTGGCTTCGCACAAAAAACCGTTCTGGTTGAGCAAAAATACATCGTCCAGCTTGTTTTGGGTTTTATAGATACCCGCCATTACATAAATAAGCGAGTTGCAGGTTTTTATGTTCGACAGGTAGTTTAACGGTTTGGGTAGCTCACTGAATACATCCATAATAAGTCCCTTTTCATTTAGAAAGTAGCGCGGCTCTTCAGACGCGGTAAGTTCCAGACAATAAGCCATTTTATTTTGCGATGGGGTGTACAAACCTTCGGCATCACGATAAACGGTAAGACGAAGACGACCATGTTTCACCTTATTCCTTTTGGCCAGTTCTTCTGAAATATCCTTTAAAAACCAGGCATCCATTTGCGAATAGCCGTCAATTTTAAGCGCTTTCATTCCCCGCTGCAGACGGTCGGCGTGCTGGTCGGCAAATTTAAGTTGTCCCTTCATTAAGCGCATACTCTCAAATAAGCCATCGCCATATTTAAAACCGCGGTTGGCTATGGTAAGCAGCTGGCTGTTTGCCGGAATTATATCTCCATTAAAATTGATCAAAACGGGTGTCATTGTAGAATAGATATGAGATGTGAGATATGAGATTTGAGATTTGGTAATAGTGATCATTCATAAGTGCGCGTACATAGTTTTCCTCATCTAACGTCTCATATCTCAGATCTCATATCTTTATCTGTGTATTTCCGCCATTTTTGCAATACGCTTTCAAAATCAGCAGGTAAAGATGATTCAAAGGCGATCTGTTTTTTTAGTGTCGGATGTAAAAAACCCAATGTTTGCGCGTGCAGGGCCTGCCGGGGCATCAATTCAAAGCAATTTTCAACAAACTGCTTGTATTTGCTGAATACCGTACCCTTCAATATCTTATTGCCGCCATAGGTGGCATCACTGAACAGCGGGTGCCCGATATGTTTCATATGCGCCCTGATCTGGTGGGTACGACCGGTTTCCAGCTGACATTCGATCAGCGTAACATAGCCCATGCGCTCCAACACCTTATAGTGCGTTACCGACCATTTTCCTTTTTCCGGATCATCATATATCGACATTACCCGCCTATCGTTCACACTGCGGCCAATATAACCGGTTACAGTGCCATCTTCGGGCAGGTCGCCCCAGGCCAGGGCCACATATTTACGGGTAATGGTATGATCAAAAAACTGCTTGGCCAGCCAGTTCATGGAGCGTTCATTCTTGCTGATAAGCAGTAAGCCCGAAGTATCCTTATCAATCCGGTGAACCAGGCCCGGACGACCGTCGTTGCCCGGCAAAGTGGGTAGCTGCTGAAAATGATAAACCAGCGCGTTAACCAGCGTACCTGTATAATTATTATAACCCGGATGCACCACCATGCCTGCGGCTTTATCAACCACCAGCACATCATCGTCCTCATAAACAATGTTGATGGGGATATTTTCCGGATAAACCTCGGTATCGCGCGGCGGGTGCGGCAATACTACCGATATCACGTCAAGCGGCTTTACCCGGTAGCTCGATTTTACAGGCTTATCATTCACCAGCACATTTTCCAGCTCAATAGCGTTCTGGATGCGATTGCGTGATGCGTTTTCCACGCGGTGCATCAAAAATTTATCAATACGTAGCAGGGATTGTCCTTTGTCAACCACAACGCGTAAATGCTCATATAAGTCCTGTTCTTCCTGCTCTATAAACTCGGTATCGTCTGCCATTTGAGGGCAAAAGTAATCGTTTTTACGTTAATAGTAATAGGGAGTATCAAGTAGCTAGTATCAAGTATCACGATTATTAGCGGCTTGAGTGTCCTTATCAGAAAATTCTCATATTTGATAATTAATCAGTATTAAGTAGCGAGTATCAAGTATCACGACTTTTAATATCGCATATTTAAGCGTCCACGCTTAAATACCAAACAGTTGAGCGTCGACGCTCACCTAAAAATAAAGTTCAAGTGTAGACCCTTGAACTGGCTCAGACACTTAAACTGGCAAAGAAAATATCTTGATACTTGATACTAACTACTTGATACTAAAAAGATATTAAACAATGAATATCGATCTCGAAATTTTTAGTCCGGTTCAAGCTATCAGCAACCCGCTGTTTGATGCGCACGGCGTAAAAGTTTTTCTCAAGCGCGACGACCTGATACACCCTATGATATCGGGCAACAAATGGCGTAAATTAAAATACCTGCTAAAAACCGCGCAGAGCCAGGGCAAAAACCACCTGGTAACTTTTGGCGGGGCTTACTCCAATCACTTACTGGCTACTGCGGCCGCCGCTGCAAAATTCGGATTTAAAGCTACCGGCATTGTACGGGGCGAAGAGGTAAATAACGATACTCTGTTTTTATGCAAACTGCATGGCATGCAATTAATATTTACCGACAGGGATAGCTATCGCGATAAAGCAGCTTTGTTCGCTCAATATTTTGGAGACGATAACGACGCATTTTTTATTGACGAAGGCGGTGCATCAGCCGAAGCTGCCATGGGTTGCAGTGAGCTGGTTGATGAACTTACCGAAACTTATGATCACGTTTTTTGTGCCTGTGGTACGGGTACTACAGCTGCGGGGATTATCAATGGATTGAGCAAAAATCAGCTTAAAACCCACTTCCACGCAGTTCCTGTATTTAAAAATGGCTCTTTCATCCGGGATGAGATTAACCGGTTCCTGGTAACTCCTGTAGATTATGATCTGCATACTGATTATCACTTTGGCGGTTATGGCAAGGCCGATGCCGGATTGGTCGGTTTTATAAAAGAGTTTGTAGCTGCTACCGGCATCGTGATCGAGCCCGTATATACCGGTAAAATGATGTACGCGCTTTATGACCTCATTGGTAAAGGTCATTTTGAACCGGGCAGCAAGATCCTGGCCGTTCATAGCGGGGGTATCTGGGGCTTGCTGGGCATGAAAGATAAATTCTGATCACAAAAAAATGCCTGGCTCCGAAACCAGGCATTCAATTTAGAATTAATATGGGATGGTTTAGTTGCCTGCTGTAAAGGCTTCCCATCCCGAGGCTGTAGCACGGTTACAGGTCATGGCCTGGGTTCCGTTTTCGCTGCTGATAAATTTGCCGTTATTGCCGCGCAGGGTTACTTTACCATCGGCTGCAACTATCCAGTCGAATTTTTCCCAGTCGCTGGCAGTTGCACGGTTACAGGTAATGGCCTGGGTTCCGTTTTCTGACGATACATATTTGCCCATGCTGCGTAATGATATTTTGCCTCCACCTGCATCAATCACTGTAAAATGCTCCCAGTCACCAGCAGTGGTGCGGGTACAGGTCATGGCCTGGGCTCCGTTTTCGCCACTTACATAAGCATTATTAAACCCTTTAAGCGATATTACTGAGCCTATTGGCGGATTGCTGCCGGTTGGAGGCGTAGTACCACCCGAAAGCTGGGTATAAATAGCCGAAAGCAACGAATTGGCCCCGGTAGCATCCTGAGATAGCTCCCACATCATGATACCACCACCCTGGCTAAGAGCCAATGAGGTCTTGCTTTTAATAGTTGGAATACCGTTATAGCCAATGCCATTCCAGGTATCTGAATTGGGGCTGCCACCCCCTGCCAGGATATCGGCATAAGAGGTATAGGGCTCCCTGCCATAAAAAGGCACACCTAATATGGCTTTTGCTTTGGGTAAGCCACGGCCAATCCAGTAATTCAAAGAGGTTTGAGCCAACGAATATGGAGAGTGATTAGGTCCGTCGCCATCATAGGCCATCAGGTTCAGAAAATCAACATAACCAAAAACATTAGCGTTGATGGATGAACCATCGCTTGAAATTACAGCCGCGGTTAACAATTTTCCCTGAGCATGCAAAGCATTGCTAAGCGCCAGCATCAGGGCCGAATAATTATTGGCAGAAGCGCCGTCGTTAGGATATTCCCAGTCAATATCCGCCCCATCCAGGTTATACTGATTAACCATATTAACCAGGTTATTCACAAAAGTGGTACGGGAACCGGAGTTAGCGGCCAACGATTCAAAAGCGCTGTCGTCGCCATTATTCCATCCACCAATAGAGATCGATACTTTAACCCCGTTGGCATGAGCGGTGCTTACCAGGCTTTGTAGTTTTGAAACATTATCAATGGCGCCCAGACCACCCGAAGCGGTTGGTATCACAAACGCGTAATTAATATGGGTAAGTTTGGAATATTGAACCTGGTTAACAGCGCCGGCCCAGCTGGGCAAGTAACCCACCACCTTAAAGCCAGCAGGAATGGCCGATGTGCCCATTGGCCTGTTGGGCACATCAGGTGAGGGTGTTGGAGCAGAAGGTGATAGGTTGTTGTCTTTTCGACAAGAAGAAAGTGCGAGAAGCACCACCGCCACACAAAGCAGCAGGAACGAGTTAAACTTTGTTTTCATAAATGAATAGATTAGTGGTTAGTTAGATATAGTTAATTAATACCGGCGGCGAGTCGCCGGTATTAATTATGAGTAGTTTGATTAATTACCTACGGTAAAGGCTTCCCATCCTGAGGCTGTAGCACGGTTACAGGTCATGGCCTGGGTACCGTTTTCGCTGCTGATAAATTTGCCGTTATTGCCGCGCAGCGTTACTTTACCATCGGCCGCAACTACCCAATCAAATTTCTCCCAATCGCTGGCGGTGGTACGGTTACAGGTAATAGCCATAGTTCCATTCTCTGACGATACATATTTACCCATGCTGCGCAAGGAGATTTTGCCTCCACCGGCGTCAATCACGGTAAAGTGTTCCCAGTCGCCGGCTGTGGTGCGGGTGCAGGTCATGGCTTGTGTGCCATTTTCACCGCTTACAAACGCGTTGTTAAACCCTTTGAGGGATATTACGGAACCTATGGGCGGATTGCTGCCGGTTGGAGGCGTAGTACCACCATGAGCCACAATCACATTATGAATGGTTGACAGCAGGGAGTTTGATCCTGTTGCATCACCGGCCAGCTCCCATATCATCATACCGGCTATACCACGGTCAAATGACAGGTTGGTTTTATTGGTAATTGTTGGGATACCGTTATAACCATAGTTTTGAAAAGTATCTGAATTTGGACTGCCGCCAAGGGCCAATACATCATTATAGTTTTTGGTGATGTAATCGCCCCTGTTGTCGCGTGCGTAAAAAGGCACACCCAAAACAGTTTTTTCAAGCGCTAAACCTCTGCCGCTCCAATAGTTCAGGCAATCAACTGCCGATTGATAGGTAGAATGCTGAAAGTTATTATCATCATAATCCATAATATTCAGCCAGTCAACCGAAGTCATGGTGGTGCTGGTTACATAAGTGGCCCCGGTTGAAATAACAGCGGCACTGCATAATTTTCCGATGCCGTGCATAGCATTAGACAGCGACTGCATCATCAAAGCAAAGTTATTGGCTTCGGTGCCGGCAGAAGGGAATTCCCAGTCGATATCCACACCATCCAAATTATTCTGATTTACATAGTTAACCATGGTATTCACAAACGCGGTGCGTAAGCTGGAGCTTGCTACGATGGTATGAAAAGCATCGCCGCCGCCGCCACCGCCAACAGCGATAAGCGCCTTTATACCATTATTATGTGCCAGCGTAACCATACTGGCCAACTTGCCAGGGTTATCGATAGAGGTTAATCCCCCGCTTGTTGTTGGCGAAATAAAGGCGTAAATAATATGAGTTAATTTGGTATACTGAACAGCATTTACATCGCCTTCCCAGCTGGGTAAATAGGCTACTACCTTAAATGTGGCAGCAGTTACCGCGCTTGTATTTTGTTTATTATTTGCCGCCGCATTATTATTATTTGCAGGAGCAAAATCGGCCCGGTTATCCTTTTTACAAGATGATAAGGCAAATAATACCGAGCACACTACGAAAAGGAGAAAAGAGTTAAAATTTAATTTCATAAGTTAAATGTTAATTGGTTAATATGTATTTATGATTGATTTGTTAAGCTATTTCAACAAAAAGGCACCTGTCCCAACAGACATTTGCAGGCTTATAAATATCAAATCATGATATCAATAGTTATAGTAATAAGAAATTCAGGGTATGTTTTATAAAAGTAAAGCTAATGTAATATTTTGTCATAAATAGCTTAAAAACAGCACAATACGCTTTAATAGCAAGTATTGTAGTGCTTTTGTAGGGTATCATTATGATAAGTATATTATGAATATTAATGAAAAATATTTTTCCTGATACGCTTGGCTCACAGTTTACCTATTAGTTAAGTACGAGGATATTGGGAAGGCAATGGTTTCTAAGAGTAATAGCCTATCAAAAAGACATAGACAAAAACTTAGATAGGTAGTTGATTCACCCGACATCCCTTTTCTTCAAACGTCATTGCTGGCACGAAGCAATCTCTACACAGGCAGATCGGAGCTTTTATGGTTGCTCTGTACAGCATAGAGATTGCTTCGTGCCTCGCAATGACGCATTTTTATGATGTGCAAAGTCCCCTCTATGTGCGAAGCGGCGAGAGGGGTGACGTCTCCGCCAGCTGGCGGAGACGTCAGGTGAGTCGACTGTGCCACATGAAAAGCCTTTTCGTTCAGGAGACGAATTGGTTCGGCTAAATCCATAACAACAAAAAAGCCGCTCCCTTTTCAGAGAACGGCCCGCAAGTAAGATCAGTAATAGTTATTTGAATACTTTTACGGAAATTTAACTCCTCTATAACTGGAAACATTAGCCAGCGGTATAGACGCGTTATATTGCTTATTAATAGCTTTAATAAATTCATTGGCCACAACAGCATAACCACGTGGAGTGAGGTGTATCCCGTCCAATGAAAATATACCGCCGCTGATAAAGGCTGAGCTCAGATTCACGCCGTCAACTACCAGGCCATGGGCTTTTACATCGTTCAAAAAGGCATAGGCATCAAAAATGGCCAGGCCTTTTGATGAGGCCACAGACTTAATAGTTGCATTGTAGGCATTCACATAATCCTGGGTCATTGCTACTTCGCCCTGGTCAAGCACATATTTATCCTCAATAGGGGTAAGTGGCGTTAAACCATAAGGCAGGTTCCCGGCCGCGGCAACTGGCTGCCCCATCATACTGGTTGGAAAACTAAGAATGATAAGATCTGCCGCCGTAGCTATCCTTGCCGAATGAGAACCATCCGAATTAAGCGCATTAACATATAAAGCCTTCGCTGCAGGGTTTACCTTTTGTACTCCGGCCAAAATAGCGCCAACCGTTACGGTGTTAAAATAAGGCACTGCGACAACATCCGGAATAGTGGCTACCGCACCTTTTTGACCACTTTTGGTCAGTTGGGTAATAGACAGGTTGTACAGTTGCGAAAATTGTGCTTTATCAGTCAGTCTAAGGTTGGGATCAGCGCCGCCAGTAATGGCATACAGCAGGGCATCATTATTACCCAACCAGTCGGTAAAAAACGTGTAGGGCTTGGCCGTAACAAAATCCAGGTAGGTTGAATTTACATTTGTCGGAAAATCAGTAGGCAGCATTCTTTCAAAATATCCATTCAAGTTTCCCAGTTGCCCAAAAGTTATCTGCTGTAGCTTAATCAACGGTACACCATAGTTATTGATGTCGCCTTTGTATTTGGTATATAACGTTACGGTACCAAAACCTGGCACTGTAGCTTCGCCGCGCTTACCTGTAGCAGGCTGCATTTCGGTAGTGGGCACACCATTGGTGAGGGCTGTTAGTTTTAAATAACCTGATCCATTAGCCTGATCGGTGCTGAACAAGGGTTGGGTAAATGTACCGCCACCCACTTTTTGCATTTGGGCCGCTATAATGCTTGGATAGGAATTTAATTGACCTTCCCGGTATAAGCCGCCATCGGCATAACCTGCGGTAAGTGAATTACCTACTGCAATGTACCTGGTAAAATCGGCCGTTCCGCGCGAAGGCGCTGGTGTATTGATACTTGTTTTACAGGCGCCAAAGCCCAATAAACCCGTTACTAAAAATATATGTAAATATGATCTGTAAGTTTTCATTTGATTAGAATTTTAAATGTTACCAGTGATAAGCAAGCGATAAACCGGGGATATAAACATTGGTTTTAAACGTTCCAGATAACTGCGACTCGATATTTGTTTGCGTGCGCGCATCAAGATGTTCGTACTCAAATGAAACATCCAGGTCCAGATTTTTGGTCACTTTATAACCTAAGCCGGCTGTTAAATAATAACGGTTGGCATCTGGTGCTTCCGGGGTAACATAGCCATCCCTAACCGCGGTAGTTACGTAGCCGCCACCGCCGCGTACAAATATTTTATCAGTGGCTTTATATTCGGCGCCTGCTCTGTAACTCCACCCGTTTTTATAATTACGCGGCGAATAGGTATCCTGCAATGTCGGGGTGTTTTTGGCATAATCAAACCCAAGTGTTTTGTACACATCCCACTTGGTAAAGTTCACATCTACAGCCACTGTCCATTTGTTTGATGGCTTGTAGCCTAAACCAATAGATGATGTGGAAGGCAAAGGAAGCGTAGTGGTAAAGGTATTGGGTTGCGGAAAATTAGGTTGTATAGAGCTTGCCACTTTAAAAATAGCATCGCCATTTTTCACGGTAGTATTTACCTGCGAGCGGTAATCAAGCCCGATGGTTAAACCTACATTTGTTTTTATAAAAGCACCCGCGTTCCAGCCAAATCCGTGACCGTTGCCCTTCAATTGAGCCTGCCCATCCTGACCAGACGCATTCGTCACCGGAATGGCCCTTGTCAGATCGACTGTACCATGGTTGTAAACAAAACCGGCACCCAGGCTCAGGAAATCGGTTACTCTATAACTCAGCGTTGGTTGAAAATAAATGGCCTTGAGGTTAAGGCTTTCGAGCGAATACTTTCCTGCCCAGTCTTGTCCCCAGTCGGTTAAACCACCATACGGGGTATAAACGCCTAAACCAATCTTCCATCGGGCGCCTTTTGGCCCCCAAACACCATAAGCCGTAAATGGCGTAGCTATTTTGTTTTTGGTACGATACTGATCTGTGGAACCACTTGGGTTAAAGTCCGACTTAAACAACAGCGGACTCATGCCGGCCTGTACATAATTTTGCGGCAGCATAGCAACAGCGCCAGGGTTAAATAATACGGAGGCACCATCCTGCAGCAAGCCGGTTCCGGTATGGCCCATACCGATCTGTTTCTGTCCGTGAAGATTAACCTGGAAACCCTGGCCAAATGCAATAGCGGGCATTATTGCAAGTAGCAATAGTATAAGTTTTCTCATGAGTAAAATATAATTGGTTTATAATATGCCAGCTGCTTTGAGAGAGCAAGAAGACAGTATTTATTTAAAAAATAAAATTAGGAGGCTTTGAAAGGAAAAAAAGGGCTATAATGCGGAGGTATTGGTCAAAAAGTCGGAGAAAGCTTAATTGATAGTATAATTAATACCGATACTATTAAATATTATTACCGTTTAATTAACAGTTTTCATCAATTATTAGACAATAAAATTATATCTTTCCGTACATGAATAAGAATGCCAGATACGTGAGCAAGAAGATCGCTCAGCTTAGCCTTTCCAAATTTGCCGACCTCTATGCAGATAAACTGGTAAGCCCTGAATTTTTTATTGCCGACGAAAAGCAGTTACTCAGTTTAAGTGAATATCCCTACCGTTCCGACGGTTATATTATAGGCATCTGTACCCGCGGCCATGCCCTTGTTGAGGCCAATTTACAAGTTTATGAAGCCAAGCCTGATGCCATGCTACTGGCCACCCCATTTCATATCTTAAGGATCTATAACAGCAGCGACGATTTTTTATGCCGGTTCATCGTTTTTTCCAAAGCTTTTTTAACCGAAAACAATGTGAGCAGCCATTTCCTGGAGTCGTTCAGTTATTTTAAAAGCGCCTCGCTCCCGGTGATCTATCCAGACCATGAAGACGCTAAAATGTTGCTGGATATTTACCTGCTTATGCAGCAAAAGCTGGAACGGGAGCATCATCCTTACCGGATGGAAATATCCCGGAGCATGCTTACCACTATGCTGTATGAGGTGGAGTCGATCTACGAAAAACAGCACGTGATGATCAAGGGAAAGCAAACCCGCAAGCAGGAACTAAACATGCTGTTCCAGGACCTGGTTTTTCATCATTATAAAGAACACCGCAACGTTCAGTATTATGCCGATTCGCTGTATGTATCGCCCAAGCATCTTACGGAAACCATCAAAGAAGTAACCGGTCGTACCGCCGGCGAATGGATAGACGATGCCGTAGTACTCGAAGCCAAAGTACTGCTCCGCAATCACGATATCAGCATTGCCCGTGTAGCCGAAGACATCCATTTCCCCGATCAATCATCCTTTGGCAAATACTTTAAAAAACATACCGGGATGTCCCCTTCTGATTACAGGGTGGTTACAGGGCATTGATTTAATTAAGAGCGAGTGTGGAGTGTGAGTGCGGGAGTGTGTAGCCCAATTTCAAAGATCTGACACCGCTCTCACACCCGCCACCTACCCCGAACCTCGTCCAATACACCGCTTTTAGCGCAAGTCTTGTGCGGCTGCTGGTGGGTTGATGACTTGTGCTTGTGTACAATGCGTCGAGATCACAAGTCAGCCTTTACCCTCAACCGCTTTTAGCGCAAGTCTTGTGTGGCTGCTGGTGGGTTGATGACTTGTGCTTGTGTACAATGCGTCGAGATCACAAGTCAGCCTTTACCCTCAACCTATCACGCAAGACTTGCGCCAATAAAGGTAGCCCAATTCCAAAGATCTGACACCGGCTCTCACACCCGTCACCTATCCCGAACCCCGATCCCAACACCTTTCCGACTTTTTGACCAATACCTCCGCATTGCTGCCCTTTTTTTCGGCGGCTAACGCTTCTAATTTTACTCCTGATTATAAAACCAATAAAAACGAGTATCTATTATAGTATCAAGTAGCGAGTATCAAGTATCACGATTTTTAAAAGCAGCATAAACAAATGCAGCAGTCTTGATACTTGATACTAACTACTTGATACCAACACTGTAAAACTTCATAACTATGAGTGAGACCGAATCAATAAAAGCCTTAAAAGGAGGTGAATTCCTGATCAGGGAAACACAGGCTGATAGTGTTTTTATTCCGGAAGAATGGAACGAAGAGCAATTGATGATCGCGGAAACCTGCACCAATTTTCTGGCCCAAAACGTAGCACCCAATTTAACTCGTATTGACGATCAGGAAGAAGGTTTGATGCCACATCTGATGGAAGAAGCCGGCGCTTTAGGTTTGCTGAGCATTTCCATTCCCGAAGAATATGGCGGCTTTGGTAAAGACTTTAAAACATCTATGCTGGTTACCGAAAAACTGGGTGCGGGCAATTCATTTTCCGTAGCTTTTTCGGCCCATACCGGCATTGGTACCCTGCCCATTTTATATTACGGTACCGATGCCCAGAAAGAAAAATATATCCCCAAACTGGCCAGCGGCGAATGGAAAGGCGCCTATTGCCTTACCGAACCGGGCGCAGGCTCCGATGCCAACTCGGGCAAGGCACGTGCAAAACTTTCTGCCGATGGCAAATATTACCTGCTTACCGGTCAAAAAATGTGGATCACCAACGCTGGTTTTGCCGATATTTTTACCGTGTTCGCCAAGATCGATAATGACGAAAACCTGAGCGCTTTTATTGTAGAGAAAGGCTTTGAAGGGCTATCCCTCAATACCGAAGAACATAAAATGGGAATCAAAGGCAGCTCAACCCGCCAGGTGTTCTTTAATGATTGTAAGGTACCGGTTGAAAACCTGCTATCAGAAAGGCAGAATGGCTTTAAAATAGCGGTTAATATCCTCAACCTTGGTCGTATTAAACTGGGCGGCGCCACTGTAGGGGCCAGTAAAGAAGTAATTACCTCGGCTATCCGTTATGCCAATGAGCGTGAGCAATTTGGCCGGCCGATCTCTAAATATGGCGCTATTCGTTATAAACTGGCACAACAGGCCATCCGCACTTATGCTTCTGAATCGGCTATATATCGTGCCAGTCAGAATATGGAAGAGGCTACCGAAATGTACGAAGCATCGGGTATGGACGCCATCCAGGCTAAACTGAAGGGCACCGAGCAATTCGCCATTGAAGCAGCCATCATCAAAGTGCATGCTTCAGAAACACTGGATTATGTGGTTGACGAAGGTGTACAGATCTACGGCGGCATGGGTTACAGCGCCGAAGCACCAATGGACCGTGCTTACCGCGACTCGCGCATCAACCGCATATTTGAGGGCACCAACGAAATTAACCGGATGCTTACCGTGGATATGATGTTGAAACGCGCCATGAAAGGCGAGCTCGACCTGATGGGCCCTGCCCAGAAAGTAGCCGGCGAGTTGATGAGCGTGCCCGATTTTGGTGGCTCGGATGATGACGGTTTGTTCACCCATGAGAAAAAATATATTGCCAATTTCAAGAAAGCCATTTTAATGGTTGCCGGCGCGGCAGTACAAAAACTAATGACCCAACTGGGTAAAGAGCAGGAAGTGCTGATGTACCTGGCCGATATGCTGATTGAACTTTACGTAAGCGAATCACTACAGCTACGTGTTGAAAAACTGGTAAGCCTAAAAGGTGAAGATGCGGTTAAAGAGCAACTGGACATCATGCGGGTTTACATCAACGATGCAGCCGGTAACATAGCCAAAGCGGGTCGCGAAGCTATCAATTCATTTGCCGATGGCGACGAACGCCGTATGATGCTGATGGGGCTTAAACGCTTCACCAAAACCGAAGATATCAATACCACCCAGGCCCGCAGAAACATAGCGGCCAAACTGATCGAAGAAAATAAATATTGCTATTAACGAAAACCCCGACCTCTCCAGAGGAAAGGGAGTGCTCTGCACTCGACGCTTCCCGACAAGAGGGTTCAGGAGTCTCCCCCACCAGGCCGGTGGGGAGACTCGCAGGGGCTTTTTAAGAGAGACAGGAATATAAGAGTCAGGAATCAAGAAAAACTTTGAATAACTTTTGTGACCTTCTTGATTCTTGACTCTTATCTCTTGATTCCAAACCCACATAACCTAAAATAAAAACATGAAGATATTAGTGTGCATAAGCCAGGTGCCGGATACCAGCACCAAAATTGTACTGAAAGATAATAATACAGCTATCAATAACCAGGGTGTTACCTATGTAATAAATCCTTACGACGAATGGTATGCCCTGGTGCGTGCACTGGAACTGAAAGAAGCAGGAATAGCCAGCGACATACACCTGATAACCGTTGGCAAGGCCGATACCGAGCCGGTGATCCGCAAAGCATTGGCCTTAGGTGGTGACGAAGCTATCCGCATTGATGCCGACAGTCACGACCCTTACGAAACCGCCAATTACATAGCCGAATATGCCAAAACCGCAGGATACGACCTGATCCTTTGTGGTAAAGAATCCATAGATTATAACAACGGCGCCGTAGGCGCCATGCTGGCCGAACTGCTGGATACCGATTACATCGGCTTTGCTACCGATATCCAGGTAGATGGAAATACCGCTACTGTGAAACGTGAGATAGAAGGCGGCGAAGAAACAGACACCTGCAGCCTGCCGATAGTGATTGCCTGTCAGAAAGGTGTTGCAGAAGCCCGGATACCCAATATGCGTGGCATTATGGCCGCACGCACGCGTCCGCTTAAAGTGGTTGCACCAGCGGCTGTTGGTTCTGTAACCGAAATTTTATCCTACGAACTGCCACCCGCTAAAGCAGGTATAAAAATGGTTAGTCCGGATAATATGGATGAACTGGTAGAACTGCTTCATGCTGAGGCCAAGGTTATTTAATTAATTATTAATCGCCTCACCTAAATCCTCTCCAAAGGAGAGGACTTTAAAAACAAATTTCATAGAACCCTCTCCTTTGGAGAGGGCAGGGTGAGGCTTAAAACCTATAAAAATGTCTGTAATCGTATTGGTAGAACATACCGAAGGAAATATAAAAAAGAAAAGTCTGGAAGCCGTACAGTATGCTGCCGGCATCGCCCAAAAAACAGGCACAACGGTAAGTGCCGTGGTATTAGGCACTCTTGCTGATAGTGAGATGGAAAGTCTGGGTCAGTACGGCGCCCAAAAAGTGCTGCATGTTGCCGACGCCCGCCTGGATGAACTGCACGCCCGGGCATATACCAGCGCATTGCTGACTGCCGCACAAAAAGAGGGAAGCAAGATCATCATCGCTTTGCATGATATTAATGGTCGTGCTGTTGCACCACGTTTATCTGCCAAATTAAAGGCGGGCTTGGTCGCAGGCGCACTCTCCTATCCCGATCTGGACAAAGGCTTTGTGATCAAGAAGGCAGTATTCTCGGGCAAGGCGTTTGCCTTTGTGGATATCACCAGCGATTTAAAAGTGATCACCTTGATGCCCAACACTTTTCAGTTAAACAAAGGTGAAGGTAAAGCCACTATCGAAAAACTGGATGTAAACTTTGGCGATAAAGATTTCGGGGTAAAGGTTAAGGAAGTGAACAAGATCAAAGGCGAGATTCCGCTGGCCGACGCGCAGCTGGTAGTATCTGGTGGTCGTGGCATGAAAGGCCCTGAAAACTGGGGACTGATTGAGGATTTGGCTAAAGAACTGGGCGCGGGTACCGCTTGCTCCCGCCCTGTGGCCGACGCGCACTGGCGTCCGCATCATGAGCATGTTGGCCAAACCGGTGGCACCGTAAGGCCCAATCTGTATATAGCCGTAGGTATTTCTGGCGCGATACAGCATCTGGCGGGAGTAAACGGTTCCAAAACCATCGTGGTGATTAACAAAGATCCCGAAGCGCCATTTTTTAAGGCGGCTAACTATGGCGTAGTAGGCGACGCGCTGGAAATTTTACCGCGCCTTACCGAAGCGGTGAAAAAGCTGAAAGCTAAAAGCTGAAATAAGAGCTAAAAGCCGAAAGCTATTAGCTTTCAAAGGAGAAAAACGCTTTAAGCTTTGTGCTTTAAGCCTTAAGCTAAAAAACGATGAATGTTTATTATGAAGGTCAGGTAATATGGGCGCAGTTGGATGCTAATCAGCACATGCGACATTCGGCTTATGCCGATGTGGCGGCGCAAGCCAGGTTAAATTTATTGGAGAGTCTGGGATCGATGCCCACCAAACTTTTTGAACTTAAAATAGGTCCGGTACTGTTTAAGGAAGAGCTCAATTACCTGCGGGAGATCACTATCAATGATTATGTCAAGGTTACCTGCGAGGTGATCAGCTCCCGGGCTGATAGTTCGCGCTGGACGTTCAGACAGGAAGTGTATCGTGGTGACGGTGTTAAAGCCGCCGTGATCATTGTACAGGGTGCCTGGATCGATACGGTAAAACGCAAACTAACCCCATTACCTGCTGAATTAAGCGAACTGTTCATCAAAGCCCCCAAAAGCGACGATTATGTGGAAGAGCTTCCAAAATCACAAAATCAAAACAAATAAATATGGATCAGAAAGAAGTTTTTGAAAAAGCAGTAGCGGATAGTAAAACTTTGCCCACCAAACCCGATAATGAAACGCTGCTGCGTTTATACAGCCTATACAAACAAGCCACCGAAGGCGATATCAACACGGATAACCCACCGGGCATGTTCGACTTTGTGGCCAAGGCTAAATATGATGCCTGGTTAAATTTAAAAGGTGTTACGGCCGATGCTGCCCGCCAGCAATATATCGATCTGGTAAAGGAATTGTCAGGAAAGTAAAGGGGCGTAAAAAAATCGCAAAAAACATCTATCTTTAAATAAACCAATTTATAGCAAAACAAATAGAATTTCCGAAATTTTGACAAATGTTTCCGCCATTTGGCCCTTTGTTAAGCTTCGCTAAAAAGGATATTTGTTTACTGTAAATGAGAGCCAGGAATTAAGAACCAGGAATCAAGAGAAGGACATAATCAGCAAATTACTGTTTGTCTTAATTCTTGATTCTAATATCTTGATTCTTTAATAAACCAATACTAAATTATTTTTTTAACCCTGTCGCTTAATTCTGTTTGTCTCCTGCAAAAGAGATGCTGATTCATCGTTGTTTACATCGTGATTTGGCAGCTTTATAAAGACATATTTAATTAGTCGGCAATAGCATCAAAAAAAGCCATGTCATCACCTAAAAAGTATTTCGCCCGTTTTGTACTTATCCTGCTTACTGTAGTATCCGTGAATATTGCGGCCAAAGCCCAGACCGATAAAATTGAGGGACTTTGGTACAATGATATCAAAAGCGCCAAAATACAGATCAGTAAAGGTACCGACGGCAAATTTAATGGTAAAATAGTATGGCTTAAGGAGCCGCTTAAAAATGGCAAGCCTAAAGTAGACGAAGAAAACAAGGACGAGAAGCTGCGTACCAGGCCTATTATAGGCTTGCACATATTGGAAGGCTTTGTACCCGATGGTGACAACAAATATACCGATGGCAAGATCTATGATCCTAAAAACGGAAAAACCTACTCCTGCAATATCACTTACAAAGGCAAAACATTATCAATCCGCGGCTACATCGGCGTATCGCTGTTTGGCCGCACAACCGTTTGGGAACGAGCGGAATAAATTTTTCAGGGTATCAAGTAGCTAGTATCAAGTATCACGACTTCTAAAAAATGATGCTTATGACCTGCAAAAATCTTGATACTTGATACTAATTACTTGATACTAATCTTATGAAACGAACTATAAAAAAGGTAGCCGTTCTGGGCTCGGGTGTAATGGGCAGCCGTATTGCTTGTCATTTCGCCAATATCGGGGTACAGGTGCTGCTATTGGATATTGTACCAAAAGATGCCCCTGCAGGCGATAAAAAAGCCCGCAATAAAATTGTTAACGACGCGCTTGATTTTGCTTTAAAGTCAAACCCCTCGCCTATCTACCTCAAATCATTTGCCCGGCGCATCAGCACCGGTAATTTTGAGGATGATATGGCAAAAATTGCCGATTACGATTGGGTGATCGAAGTGGTGGTAGAACGACTGGATATCAAACAACAGGTATTTGAAACGGTCGAAAAACACCGCAAACTGGGTACGCTCATTACCTCCAATACTTCTGGTATCCCCATCCATTTGATGACCGAAGGCCGAAGCGATGATTTCAAGAAGCATTTCTGCGGTACTCACTTTTTTAATCCGCCGAGGTATTTAAAATTATTGGAGATCATCCCCACAAAAGATACTTCACCAGAAGTGGTCGATTTCCTGATGGAATACGGGGAAAAATTTCTGGGTAAAACAACCGTACTGGCTAAAGACACGCCAGCTTTCATCGGCAACCGTATTGGCGTGTTCGCCATCATGAGTATACTACATTATGTAGAAAAAACCGGCATGACGGTAGAAGAGATCGACAAGCTGACGGGCCCGGTGATCGGTCACCCCAAATCAGCTACCTTCCGTACCAACGATGTGGTAGGTTTGGATACCATGGTGCATGTAGCCAATGGCCTCAGCAAAAACGCCCCCGATGATGAAGCGAAGGAATTATTCGCTATTCCAGAGTTTGTGAACGGTATGCTCAAAAACAACTGGCTGGGCAGCAAAACCGGGCAGGGTTTTTATAAAAAGGAAAAGGTAGATGGAGCCAATCAGTTCTTCGCGCTCGATCTCAAGACCCTGGAATACAAACCATCGCAAAAAGTAAAATTCCCGGTTTTAGATATTACCAAAAATATAGATAGCTTAAAAGAACGTTTAAAGGTCCTGATTGCGGCAAAAGATAAGGCCGGCGATTTTTATCGCTCCACTTTTTATCAGCTTTTTGCCTACGCCAGCAACCGCATCCCAGAAATTGCCGACGAGTTTTACAAAATAGATGCGGCCGTTACCGCCGGTTTCGGCTGGGAAATAGGCCCCTTTGAAAAATGGGATGCTCTTGGCGTGGCCGATACCGTGAAAGCGATGGAAGCAGCGGGCAGCAAACCTGCCCAATGGGTATATGATATGCTGGCCTCTGGGGCCGATAGCTTCTATAAAATAGCCGATGGGAAACGTCAGTATTATGATATCGCCTCCAAAACTTATAAGGTAATTCCGGGTACCGAGAATTTTATACTGCTGAGCAATATCCGCGAAGCCAATACCATCTGGAAAAACACCGGTACTACCATTACCGATATTGGCGATGGCATCATCAACCTGGAGTTCCATACTAAAATGAACACCATTGGCGGCGATGTGATAGAAGGTATCAACAAAGCCATTACCCTGGCCGAAAAAAGCTATAAAGGTCTGGTGATCTCTAACGAAGGCGCCAATTTCAGCGCCGGTGCCAACGTAGGTATGATATTTATGATGGCCGTTGAGCAGGAGTTTGACGAACTGAATATGGTGATCAAAGCCTTCCAAACCGCTATGATGCGCATCCGCTATTCATCCATTCCGGTTGTAGCTGCACCTCACCAGATGGCATTGGGCGGCGGCTGTGAGCTTTGCCTGCATGCCGATAAAGTAGTTGCCCATGCCGAATTATATATGGGCCTGGTGGAATTTGGCGTTGGCCTGATCCCCGGCGGCGGCGGTACTAAAGAATTTGCCCTTCGCCTGTCTGACGAGCTGCAGGATGGTGATGTGGAACTCAACAATTTCCGTGACAGGTTCCTCACCATTGGCCAGGCTAAAGTATCTACTTCAGCATACGAGGCTTTTGAATTTGGATACCTGAAAAAAGGTCGCGACGTAGTGGTAGTATCACAAAACCGCCTGCTGGCTGAGGCTAAACAACATTGCCTGCAACTGGCTAACGAAGGTTATGTACAGCCCGTGCAGCGCACCGATATCCGGGTGCTGGGCAAACAGGCTTTGGGTTTGGGTTATGTAGGCGCCAACACTATGTACAGCGGCAATTATATAAGCGAGCACGATGTGAAAATTTCGCAAAAACTGGCCTACGTACTGGCTGGTGGCGATCTGTCGCAGCCCTCACTCGTAAGTGAAGAATATTTGCTGGGCTTAGAGCGGGAGGCCTTTGTTTCCCTCTGCACCGAGCGCAAAACGCTGGAACGCATCCAGTCGATTATAACAGGTGGTAAAGTGTTAAGGAATTAAATGGGGGCGGGGTTCGCGTTGCGTGGCTCCGGGTACGAGAGATTAAAATACCCGAAACCCGACCCTCGAAACCCGAACCATAACAAACTAAACAGAAAAGAAATGGACGCATACATAGTGGCTGCAAGCCGCAGCGCAGTTGGAAAAGCTACCCGGGGAGGCTTTAGGTTTACCCGGCCGGATACCCTTGCCGCAGATGTGATCAAACATCTCATGGCATCGGTACCCAATGTGGATAAGGATCAGATAGAAGATGTAATTGTGGGTAATGCTACCCCAGAAGCTGAGCAAGGCTTAAACGTGGGCAGACTGATATCGCTCATGGCTCTTGATACCGATAAAGTACCCGGCATGACCGTGAACCGTTATTGCGCCTCGGGCTTGGAAACCATCGCCATTGCATCGGCAAAAGTACACAGCGGCATTGCCGATTGTATTATTGCCGGCGGTGTAGAGAGCATGAGTCTGCTGCCTATGGGTGGCTGGCGTGTGGTACCCAATGCCGATATAGCCCTGGCCCATCCCGATTATTACTGGGGCATGGGTTTAACCGCCGAAGCCGTAGCCAAAGAATACAAAGTTGGTCGCGAAGAGCAAGACCAGTTTGCCTATAACTCGCACCAGAAAGCCATCAACGCTATCAAAGAAGGAAAATTTAAGGACGAGATAGTGGCCGTAAATGTTACCGAAACCTACGTTGACGAAACCGGCAAAAAGAAAAACCGCGACTTTAAAGTAGATACCGACGAAGGCCCGCGTGCGGATACCTCATTAGAGGCTTTAGCCAAATTGAAACCCGTATTTGATGCCAGGGGTGTAGTAACCGCGGGCAATTCATCCCAAACAAGCGATGGTGCGGCCTTTGTGATGGTAGTAAGTGAGCGCTTTTTAAAGGCCAATAACCTGAAGCCGATTGCCCGGCTGGTAAACTATGCCGTTGCCGGTGTGCCGCCGCGTATTATGGGTATCGGTCCGCTGGTGGCTATTCCCAAAGCTTTAAAACAGGCTGGGATGAAACAGCAGGACATTGATCTGATTGAGCTGAACGAAGCCTTTGCATCGCAATCACTGGCGGTTATCAAAGGTTTGGATCTTGATATCGATCGTATCAACGTTAATGGCGGCGCTATTGCATTGGGTCACCCACTGGGTTGTACCGGCGCAAAGCTATCTGTACAGTTGTTTAACGAGTTGAAACGCAGGGATAAAAAATACGGTATGGTTACCATGTGCGTAGGTACCGGACAAGGTGCCGCGGGCATTTTTGAATTATTATAATTTGGGTATCAAGTAGCTAGTATCAAGTATCACGACTTTTAAACGCGGTACTTACAAGCAAAGAAAAATCTTAATATCTGCATTAGCTACTTAATACTATAAAAATCTGATACTAAAAAGGCGAGTGTCTTGATACTTGATACTAGCTACTTGATACTAACTAAAAAAAGATGGAAAAAGTGGCAAGATTGTTTGATTGCATGGAGATTCAGGCCCGGGAACCCCGGCCCGATCTGTTAAATGCCAAGGAGAATGGTGTATGGCGGGCATATAGCACGCAGGAAACGCATACTCTCATCTACCAGTTAGCCATGGCCCTGTTGGATCTGGGTGTTTCTGGCGGCGACGGCACAACCGAGGGCCGCGACAAAATAGGGCTCATCAGCAATGGCCGGCCCGAATGGCTTATTACCGATCTGGCTGTACAGCAAACCGGCGCTATCCTGGTACCCCTGTATCCCAACAGCAACCCCAAAGAGCTGGAACAGATCCTGAACGAGGCCGAAGTAAAATACCTGTTTGTAAGCAGCCAGGACTTGTATGATAAGGTAAATGCCGTATATGCTAATATACCAACATTAAAAGCTATTTATACTTTTGACCACCTGGACAACTGCCCCCACTGGTCGGTATTGTTAAAACCCCTGCCAGATGGCTTTCGCGACAGGCTATCAGCCATTAGCAAAACCATTAACGAGGATGATGTAACCACCATTATTTACACATCGGGCACCACCGGCAGACCTAAAGGCGTAATGCTCACCCACAAAAATATCGTGAGCAATGTGGTTGCCTCCGGCGAAGTGCTCGGGCAGATCCCTATTGAACAAAAACGAGCCCTGAGCTTTTTGCCGCTTAATCACATTTTCGAAAAAATGTGTACTTATATTTATCTCTTCTATGGTTTCTCCATTTCCTATGCCGAAAGCATGGATACTATAGGCGCCAATATGAAAGAGGCCAAACCTTACATTTTTACCGCTGTGCCGCGCCTGCTGGAAAAAGTGTTCGAAAAGATCATGGCGGCCGGACAGCAGCTCACCGGTATTAAAAAGAAAATTTTTACCTGGTCTATCAAGGTGGCCGAAGAGTTCGAGATCGAAAATCAAAGCCTGTGGTATAAAATAAAACGGGCCATTGCCGATAAGCTGGTGTACAGCAAATGGCGTGAAGCGGTAGGCGGTAATGTAAAGGCCATCGTTATTGGCAGCTCCGCCTGCCCCATCAAGCTCGAAAAAATATTTACTGCCGCCGGCATGACGGTGATGGAAGGTTATGGCCTTACAGAAACATCACCGGTAATTGCGGTTAACTGTTATAATACCGGCCGTAAATTTGGCACCGTAGGCAAGCTGATCAGCGGTGTACAGGTTAAAATTGCCGAGGATGGCGAGATCCTTTGCAAAGGACCAAACATTACCGTGGGCTATTATAAAAACCCCGAAATGACTGCCGAAGTGATTAAAGACGGCTGGTTTTACACCGGTGATATAGGTGAGCTGGATAAGGATGGTTTCCTGAAAATAACCGACCGTAAAAAGGAGATCTTCAAAACATCAGGTGGTAAGTATGTAGCGCCGATGCCTATTGAAAATAAGATGAAGGAAAATCATTTTATTGAGCAGATGATGGTAGTTGGCCCCGAACGGAAATTCACAGCGGCGCTTATCGTTCCGTCATACACCAACTTAAAACCATGGTGCGAAAAAAACGATATCCCCTTTACCTCACATCGGGATGTAATCAGTAATCCCCGGGTTATTGAACTTTACCAATCCATCATTGATGGCTTTAACCCCGAGTTTAACCATGTGGAGCAGGTAAAAAAGCTAACTCTCCTGCCCGAAGAATGGTCGATAGACAGCGGCGAACTTACCCCCACCGGCAAAATGAAACGCAAAGTGATCATGGAAAAATATAAAACCGAAATTGATAAGATCTATTCAGGCGAAGAACATGAAAATCCTTCGTTAGTACACTAGAAAATAGTATCAAGTAGCTAGTATCAAGTATCACGACTTTTAGTACTTGGTATCTTATACAATAGGAGTGTCTTGCTACTTGATACTAGCTACTTGATACTAAAATCAAAAACATGACAACATTCCAATTAACCATAAACAACGGCCTGGCTATTTTAACACTGGATCGTGGCCGGTCAAATGCTATTAACCACCAGATGGTTAAGGAGCTGATCACCGCCGTACAAACGCTGGAAAATGATACCAGTGTAAGCGGACTCATTATCACCGGCAAACCTGGTTTCTTTTCATCTGGCATCGACCTGATTGAGGCTTACGAATATAATGAGGAGCAAAGTCGTGGTTTGTGGACCGATTTCCTGTCGCTGCAGCGATCATTAGTGGCTTTCAGAAAACCGATGGTAGCAGCTATCAGCGGTCATAGTCCAGCAGGTGGTTGCGTACTGGCCATTTGTGCCGACTATCGTGTCATGACCGAAGGCTCCTTTATTATCGGTTTAAATGAGATCCCCGTAGGCATTATTGTGCCCGATAGCGTGGCCACCCTGTATTCCTTTTGGCTGGGGCAACGCAGGGCTTATCAATACCTCATGGAAGGTAAGCTCCTGAAAGTTAATGAAGCGTTGGAAGTTGGTTTGATAGATGAGGTCAGTGCGCCCGAAAGCTTGCTCACCACTGCCGAAAAAAAGATCAAGACCTATATGCAGCTTAACCAGGTAACCTGGAGCCAAAGCAAACTAAACCTGCGCCATGAACTTATAACCAAGCTCAGCGCCGACCAAAGCACAGCCCTAAATCATATGCTGGCACAATGGTGGGCCCCCGAAGTACGCAAAGGCCTGCAAATGCTTATCCAGAATTTAAAATCAAAAACAACAACCGCTTAAAAAGAATCAAGAGATAAGAGTCAAGAATCAAGAGAATAATTAATCGCATATTTAAGTGTAGACGCTTAAACTGACATAAGAAAAAAGTAGTCGATGTGGTGGCTGGATTGTGCGATTCCCCTCTTGAGAGGGGCTGAGGGGTGTGTTTATTAAGCGTAATAACACACCCCTGCCGCTACTCAGCCAGACGCGCCCCCTCTCAAAAGGGGATTTAAAAAATAGAAGAATGCTTTATCTTACAAATAAAATTCAATCGCTAAACAAGTTATGGATATCAAGTATTTGATACAATTAAAGAACCATCCCACAATAAAAGAAAAGAGCACTGATTATGTAAACAAGCTTAAACCTTTAACCGAAGCAGAAATTGTTAGTCTGGAAGTCAGATACAATGATGAAAAAACCTTCCCTGCCGCGTTACGGGAGCTGTTGTATTTGGCTGGTAATGATTGTTACGTATTAGACTATGGACTAAGCGATTCCCAAGAAGAAATGCAGGAAGATGGTAGAAAATGGTTAGTAAAGCATAATAAAACTATTAACAGACCATTTTTTGTAATAGATGTTTATAATGGAAGTAACCAGTTTCTTTTTGTTTATCTGGATGAAGGAGATGATCCCTTAGTGTATGAAGCGGTTTTGTATGATAAAACAACAGGATGGATTCACTGCTTGAATAATAATGTACAATTATCCGAATTTATAGATAACCAATTATTACGACTCTTAAGTGACCAAAACCCATTTTAAATAATACTCTCAAAAAAACATCATGAGTAATAGCACAGCAGTAACCACAGGTATGTTAAGGGATGATGCCCTGAAAGGAAAAACCATTATTGTAACCGGTGGCGGTACCGGTTTGGGGAAAGCCATGGGCACCTACTTTTTAAAACTGGGCGCTAATCTGGTAATTACCAGTCGTAAGTTGGATGTGCTGCAAAAAACCGCCGCCGAAATGGAAGCAGAAACCGGCGGCAAAGTTTTAGCCATTTCCTGCGATGTACGCAATTATGATGATGTACAAAAAATGCTGGAGCAATCCATTGCCACATTTGGCCGGGTTGATGCCCTGCTAAACAACGCGGCGGGTAATTTTATTTCTCCAACAGAACGGCTCTCTGCAAACGCGTTTTCGGCGGTTATTGATATTGTGCTGAAAGGCTCGGTCAACTGCTCGCTCGCCCTGGGCAAATACTGGATAGCCGAAAAAATGCCCGGCAGTATCCTTAATATTATTACCACGTATGCCTTTACGGGCTCGGCCTATGTAGTACCGTCGGCTTGTGCCAAAGGCGGCGTACTGGCCATGACCCGCTCATTGGCGGTGGAATGGGGGCGTCACGGTATCCGTACCAATGCCATAGCCCCGGGCCCCTTCCCTACCAAAGGTGCTTGGGAACGTTTACTACCCGGCGACATGGCGCAAAAGTTTGATTTCAAAAACCGAGTGCCCCTGAAACGGGTAGGCGAACACCAGGAACTGGCTAACCTGGCCGCGTTCCTGGTATCCGACTTCTCGGGCTACATCAACGGCGAAGTGATTACCATAGATGGCGGCGAATGGCTGCAGGGCGCAGGCCAATTCAGCGGACTTGAAATGGTTCCCGATCAAATGTGGGATAGTATCGAACAGGCAACCCGCAAAGCGCAGTAGGTTATTTAAACTCTAAAAACTAAATTCTAAACTCTAAAAAAACTAAGCTGTCCTTTCTAAGGAGGTGCGAGAAGAAATCCCCTCCTCTCCTTCCCGCAATGTCATTATTTAATCGATAACGAATGCGCCGTAGGTGCAAAATGTCGGTAGAAAAGATAGGTACAAGAATTATAGCGTGCCGTCAGGTACGCAATTCGACAAGTTTCGTACCTGATGGCACGAATTTTTGGTTTATTTTTCTGCTACCGACCTTTAACACCTACGGCGTTTACTTAAATAATGACATTGCCCTTCCCGCAATGTCATTTAAGGATACTCCGTAGGAGTAAAAGCTTTGTAGAAAGCAAAAATAAGTGTTCAGCATGCCGTAGGTATGCAACCTGAGTGCAGTACCTACGGCACTGAATTGGAAATTGCCTTTTTTCTACAAAGCTTTACCCCCCTGAGGTTTGCAAAATTCCTTAACTTAATGACATTGGCCCTTCCCGAGGGAAGGAATCACATTGTCTCTGGCTTTTTTTTAAATTTGGTTCAAGATCAATTAAATTTCAATTCCCTCCCCACGGGATGGGTGCGGCCGGCTGTGCGCAAAAGCAGGGAGGAGTTTATACGACAGGTATCACGAATGAACCCCTATCTGCCAAATGATAACCAGGTCTTCATTCCAAACCATCAATTCCCATCTGCGGCCGATAACCAGAACGAAACGCGTTAACAACCGATCTTGGCGTGAGCACCGTAACCTTTGCCGATGCGGTCAGCGGAGCGCCCTGCTCATACCCAAAGGGTGTCCAATGCCTGATCATATTGTTGGCTAAAAGATAGGGCTCACCACTCACCTGTATAAATACACCATCCGGCAGTTCTTCAATAGCAGCTTCAGACGTTACCTTGTTACCCTTTTTATCTATCCGTTCCTCGTGTATGATCTCATCTATTTTTCCGATGAGTACTTTATGGTCAAAGCCATATTCGGGGTTGCCTTTAAGCCAGGCTGCTTTAAAACGGTTGGCATCGTCCCGGCGGCATTCAAAACAGGGCCGGTGCCCTGCCGAAAACGCGGTGGCTTCATCATAAAAAAATAATTCGGTATATAAATTGGGCGCCATCACTTGCCTGTGCCTGTCTTTAAATTGCAGCACACAAATTAACCAGGCTTTCAGCTTAAAAGGGCGCAATATGGTTTGGGTATCACCATGCAATTGCCCCCGGTTACCCAGCCAGGCGCCGCGGGCACTCGTTTTGATGATGTTTCCTTGCGGGTCTACACGGTTTTGCAGCATAGCGTATTTTTAATCGCAATTGGTATTCAATTTTCATACCATAGCGTTTACGCTAATTTACGATATATCTTATCATCCAAAAACACATCATGTGTTGTTTCGTCCCCTCAGGGTCTCCTGAAAAGCCCCTCAGAGGTTGCCTGGAATCAATATATAACGCAGGGTCCTCTACGAGAGACCCTGCGTGGACAAAATTTGAAAATATATTTATAATTTATAGCCATAATCTAATTTCAAAAATATTATGGCAAAGATTAAAGCACCTACCAAAGACAAGGGTAAAAACATTTTGTATAGTGTTCGTCCCCTCAGGGTCTCCTGGAAGGGACCCTGAGGTTGCCTGGAGTCAATAATATAACGCAGGGTCCTCTACGAGAGACCCTGCGTGGACAAATTATTACTATCCATAAGAGGATGTACGGTCGCTATCTCATCAAGCGCAAATGCACGTCCAATAATCTACTTGCCCATACGCTTAACGTGTTCCCTATTCGCTCCTCAAACTTTTCACCGGGTTGGCCAGCGCTGCTTTGACAGATTGGAAGCTGATGGTAACAAATGCGATAACGATAGCTATACCTGCGGCCAGTACAAAAACCGTCCAGTGGATGGATATGCGGTAAGCAAAGGCACCCAACCAGCTGGTCATGGCGTACCATGCTATAGGGGTGGCTACAATAATGCCCATGAGTACCAGTTTAATAAAATCCTTAGCCAACAGACCAATAACGCCTGTAACCGATGCCCCCAATACCTTGCGCACACCAATTTCGCGGGTGCGTACCTGGGCGGTGTAGGTTGCCAGGCCTAACAGCCCCAGGCATGAGATGAGTATGGCCATGCCTGCAAAATAGTTAAACAAGGTACTTTCGCGCTGTTCGCCCTGGTAAAGGTTGTTGAATATCTCGTCAAGGAAGTTATAAGAAAAAGGGAACTCCCCGTTGTATTGTTTAAACTGCCTACCCGCCGCGGCTATCACTGCGGCCGCATTATTAGTGCTGGTTTTAACATATAAAGTTTGGTAAACAGCCGGGCGATAAAAGTAAATAGCAGGTGCAATTTTTTCGCGCAGACTGTTATAATGAAAGTCTTTAACCACACCTATGATGGTGCCATTTGTTTTTTGGAAACGGAAATGCTTACCAATGGGATTTTTCATCCCGATCTCCCTTACGGCGGCTTCGTTAAGTATAAAATGGGTCGAATCGGCTACGGCGCCGCTAAAGCTGCTGCCTTGCTGCATTTTGAGTTTAAAAAACCGGATGAAATCCTTATCTATCCCCATTGGATGCAGGATAAAGGTTTGGCCCGGCGCTTTGCCATCCCATGAATTATCGCCCGAGATCATGCCGCTTCTAATGATGTTGCCGGTTGCCCGGGTTACGCCCTCTACACCAGGTTGCTTCAAAAGTTCGGCCCTTACGGCATCATAATGTTTAGCGGCATCGCGCATCCAGACACCGAAAACGCGGCTTTTATCGTACCCTAAATTTTTTGATTGGATATATTTGAGTTGCTGGGTAATAACCAAAGTGCTCACAATAAGCACTACCGAAAAGGTAAACTGTACCACCACCAGTATTTTACGGAAAAGGGCATCGCCAATGCTGCTGTTTATTTTACCCTTCAGTGCTTTTAAAGGCTCGAAAGATGATAGCAGCATGGCCGGATAAATGCTGGATAAAGCCAGTGTAGCTGTTACCGTGATGGCTATAATGAGCCAGATGTGCGGATTAAGCAGGCTAAACACCAGTTGCTTGCCGGCCAGCTGGTTAAATACCGGCATCAGCAGGTAAATGGCGAACAATGCCAATATCGTGGCGAAAAAGAACAGTAAGGCTGTCTCCACCAGGAACTGCATAAACAGCTGCATTTTGGCCGCCCCTATAATTTTACGCATGCTGATCTCTTTGGCGCGCAGCAACGCGCGTGCTGTTGAAAGGTTTACATAATTGATACAGGCTATTAATAAAATAACCAGGGCTATAATGATAAAAATGCGCACCGTTTGGATACCGCGATCGGTACCATCGGCATTGTACAGGTGCATTTTATGGATGGGCAGCAGCAGGTAATCGGCATCGGTGTCTTCGGCTTTGTGCTTAATGTGGATCTTAAACAAATCGGCCGAGAGCTTTTTTAACGATGTGCCCGGTTTTACTTTAAAATAGGTTTGATAATTGTAGCTACCGAAATCGGTATTCGCATCCACCTTGCTATTTACCAGCATTGATTTAACCTGGTAACTCATGGGCATGATCATATCAAAGTTGATGCTGGAGTTAAGCGGAAAATCATTGATAACCCCGCTTACCGTAAAGTTTTCCTTACCGTCGGCTACAAGCACTTTACCAATGGCATTATCGGTGCCAAAATATTTTCGCGCCGTTTTTTTGGTGATAACAACAGAGTTATCATTTGTAAAAGGCTTTGCAGTATTGCCTTCCACCAGGGGAAAATCAAAGATTTTGAACAGGGATGGATCGGCAAAGGCTACGTTTTGCTCGCCAAAAACTTTTTCCTTGTATTTATATAACGAGAAATACCAGTTGCCAGTTATGCGTACCTGGTCCTGCACCTCAGGGAGCTCCTGCTTAGCCAGCGGACCGATGGGGGCCACCGTACTTTCCCAGATCTGTTTACTGGCACCTGTGCCGCCAAAAAGTTCTACGCGGTAAATGTTATCGCCGTTTTTATGGAAGCTATCAAAACTTAATTCATCCTGTACCCAAAGCAAAATCAATATACCAATGGCCAGCCCGGCAGTAAGCCCGGCAATATTAATAAATGAATAGAATTTGTTGCGAAATAAATTTCGCCAGGCGGTTTTAAAGTAGTTTTTAAGCATGGCAACAGTATGTTATTGAATTGATCATAGTATAAAATCATGCCATTTTTATAATTAATTGATTAACAATATCTTACTAACTTTATTGTTTCGCTGGCCGTTCATAAGCGGACAGTTGCGTGCGGTTGTATTACAAAGATAATCTGGCTGGCAAAATAAGCGTAACCTAACTTTCATTGCAAACACAACTCCGGAGGAATAACATATTTATAGGCAGAACACATTAGTTCAAAGGCTCCGGGGTACGCCTCCTATCGGTTGTTTAAAAGCGATTTCCCTGTTAGCTGCAGATGCTCATTTGATTGTTCCAATAAATTTTCGTATATTGTAAGGTAAGCGGCCCGGCTATCTTTTAAAAGATAGCCGGGCTGTTTGGTTAAGGAGAATTAAATTCCAAAAACCCAACCGTTTGGTATGTTGCTATTTGATAGTCAATTACCTAATACTTTTTAAAGTTTTAAAAACTGTTTAAAACCGGGTTAAAATTTGTTAAAAAGTGTTAAAACGAGACTTTTTTGAACATTTTTCACGTGTTTTTTCCTCGGTTCGGAACGAAAAGTGTTAAAATTTAAGGTTTAAAAAGTTTTTGGGAGCGGATAATGAATAAGACAGGGCGTGATCAAGGCTTATCATATTGTTCATTTTGTCATAAATTATTTTGCGCTTACCTCCCCCAATTATGTCGGTTTTAGGAATAATTCGGAGGTGCCGATAACAAAATCGGCGGAGCATTCCGGTATACTACTTTTGGCTTTGGTACAAAAAGTAACTTTAAACAATTTAAAGTTACTTTTTTGCCAATCGGTTCAAAAACCGCCTAATTTTTATTTTTAGGCACATTTTAGTAAATTTGTTTAAACCAAATTTATATGTACAACCTACTTGTTTCTCCCGAAAATGTCCAGGCTTCCCTACAGAAGCATGTGCTTGCCGATGGCTTTGATCTTACGTTTGATATGGAAAAAAGTAAGGGTGTTTATATTTACGATGCTAAATATAACCGGACACTGCTTGATTTTTTTACCTGCTTCGCTTCCGTTCCTTTGGGCTATAACCACCCTAAAATGATCAACGACGAAGAGTTCAAAAAAAACCTGATGCTGGCCGCGTTAACTAACCCCTCAAATTCCGATATCTATACCACGCAGTACGCGCAGTTTGTTGAAACATTTTCCCGGGTGGGCATACCTGATTATCTCCCTCATGCATTTTTTATTGCCGGGGGCTCACTGGCTATCGAGAACGCGCTTAAGGTTGCCATGGACTGGAAAGTACAAAAAAACTTCGCGAAGGGCTACACGAAAGAAAAAGGGCACAAAATACTGCATTTTGAGCAGGCCTTTCACGGTCGCTCCGGCTATACTTTAAGCTTAACCAATACTCAGCCCAACAAAACAAAATGGTTTGCCAAATTCGATTGGCCGCGGGTATCAGTACCACAAATAAATTTTCCGTACAGCGATGCCAATCATGATGACCTGGTACAAAGAGAGCAATTCAGCATTTCCCAGATCCGGACCGCCTTTGCCGAGAATAAGGATGATATATGCGCCATTATTATTGAGCCCATACAATCAGAAGGCGGCGACAACCATGTGCGCAGGGAGTTTCTGGAAAAACTAAGGGAACTGGCTGATGAATACGAAGCCATGCTGATATATGACGAAGTGCAAACAGGTGTTGGCCTTACCGGCAAATTCTGGTGTCATGAGCATTTTGGCGAAAAGGCGCGTCCGGATATTTTAGCCTTTGGCAAAAAGATGCAGGTATGCGGCATACTGGCCAGTACCCGGGTTGATGAGGTGGAAAATAATGTTTTCCGGGTATCGTCCCGCATCAACTCCACCTGGGGCGGCAGCCTGGTTGATATGGTACGGTCATCAAAGATCATGGAGATCATGGAAGAAGATAACCTTTGCGATAATGCCGCCAAAATGGGTGAGTATTTACAGGAGCAGTTGAGTGATATCGCCTCACGTACTTCAATTATCAGTAACGTACGCGGCAAAGGATTATTAACCGCTTTTGATTTTCCAGATAAAAACAAGCGGGATACTTTTATACAGCAAGGACTGCAAAATAATATCATGTACCTGGGATGCGGTGAAAAAAGTATACGTTTCAGGCCGGCGCTGATCATTGAAAAAGAACACATTGACCTTGGATTGGATATGCTCGAAAAAATATCGCGTACCTTATAATACTGCAATAATATCGTTACAGGCAAATTAGTTATTCTATAGAATAAAGGCTTTTTGTATTTAATATGTGGTCAACCATGCACCTAAAAGGGTGAAATGATACTTTTGGAGGGTAAAGAAGAGTGATATATTAATATATACTATTTTTTAGACAAAATACGCTATATTTTTAATTATTATTTCCGTTACTTTTGTAATATCCCCCTATTAAAAGAGTACAGATCAATCCTTTTTACGTCATGAGCAAACACATAGAGAAATTAAAAAAACAACTTGTTGAAGTAGCGGAAGTTGTTAATTCATTCCAATCAGAATCTGTACAGGTTCGGATTATCGATCGGTTATTAGATGTAATGATTGAATCTGACAGAGTGGATACGGACGGAGCCGAACTATTCCTTAAAAAAGGGCGCAGAATACGTTCAGATGATGAAAATTTTGGTATACCAGGCCGTAAAAAGCCAGGAGCCACCAAAATACTCAACCAGTTATTGGGTACTGACTTTTTTGATGTTTCGCGTTCTATATCAGCTATCGCGAGCTATTGCAAAGAACAGTTTGACTCTGATTTTAAAACATCCGAACTTTCGGGCATCTTGTTAAAACTGGCTAATGAAAATAAGCTGAGAAGAGAAAGAAGCCATGAGAACAATCGCTTCGAATACATAAAAGCCTAATAATTAAACTACTTACATATTATTAGTAAGCCGCGGTGTTATATAACCCGCGGCTTATTTATTATAGATTAATAAAGATATTATTTCAACGAAAATAAATTATCTACACCTAAAATTTTTCTACTGGTAAAGCCTTCAGCATATTTAACAGAGATGCTTTTGCCAAATTCCATAGCCCGGGCCGCCACAACGTTAATAAACTCAGGCGAAGATATATAGGTTTGGGGTTCACCTTCCCATTCGGGGTTAAAGAATTGCGACCCGAAAGCATGAATACTTTCAATCTTTTTATCCCAGTAATCGGTTACATCAATCAAAATATCGGGTTTTATATAATTGTCCTGTATAAAATGCAAAACAAGCTTAGGCCTCCAGGCTTCCTGCAAAACTCCATCTGCTGTAGTTTCAATCTTTCGTAAGCCCGATAAAAAAGCGGCTGTTTCCACCAGTTCACCAGCGCGCTTATGATCAGGGTGACGGTCATGATAAGCATTGGTTATTACTATAGAAGGCTGATATTTACGTATGGCTGATATTACCTGTAACTGGTATTCCTTTGTGTTTTCAAAAAACCCATCGGGTAAACCCAGGTTTTCTCTTACAGCTAAACCCAATATTTTTGCCGATGCTGCTGCTTCCTGGTCTCGGATCTCGGCTGAACCACGGGTACCTAATTCGCCACGCGTAAGGTCAACAATGCCTACCTTTTTACCCAGGGCAATGTGTTTTAAAATAGTACCGGAACATCCAAGTTCGGCATCGTCGGGATGAACCGATAAAACTAATATATCTAATTTAAGCATAAATATGTATTGAATTATAAAGAGGCCTGTAAAAGGCGTTCGATCTTTTTCCTGATCTTTGAAGATGTGGGCTTGGTAAACGGATAATAAAAATCGGTTACATGACCAGTACGATCTACCAAAAATTTATGAAAGTTCCACCGCGGAACAGATTTCAGGTTACCGTTATCTTTTTTATTAGCAAAAAACTGGTATAGAGGATGAGCGTAGGGGCCCCGTACTCTTATCTTTTCAAATACGGGATAATTGGCTCCTGCATTTTCGCAAAAAGTGGCTATCGCCTCGCCTTCCAATGGTTCTTGTCCGCCAAAGTCGTTTGAGGGGAAAGCAAGTATTTCGAAATCCGTATTCTTAAACTGGTCCTTTAGGTTGGCCAGGTCCTTAAGCTGAGGGGTAAAACCACATTGAGAGGCGGTGTTAACTACTAAAAGAACTTTATTTTTATAAGCCGACAGGCTAATCTCTTCCCCGTTTAATGTTTGCACATTAAACTTGTAGATACTATTGTTATCCATTATTAATTGTTAGTGGAATTATATCCGGCCTGTTTCAATATAGCCTCGATATCTTTCTGCTCCTCCGGGTCGTAGGTTTCCTTTAGGTTATGGCCGAATATGCTGGCTACTGATTGAAACATAAAGGCCTTAAAACCACCCTTAAGCTCTTTAACCATCGTATAGCTGGTGGTTCCGGTTTCACGGTCAATCAGTTTAATCAATACCTCACCCTGACTAATTGTCAGATTTTTTATTTCCTTGTTAAACAATGTTTTTATTTCGGTTTCACAAGCGGCTACCAATTCTTTCTGTTTGTGCTTATCGCCTGTAAGTGCCAGGTCGCGTTGCAACTGGCGGTACCGCTGCCCCGCAAAACGCGCGTAAGGCAACACTTTGAACACATTATACCGTAACCTGTTATAAGCCATACGGTCGGCTTCACTGGCAAATATACGTGTATCAACAATTTTCACTTCGGGCGTAACTATCCAGGGTACCAGTTCTCCGTCAAGATCGGTCATGGCCGTTTTGATGGTATCATTTTTGCCTAAAGTTACGGGTGCTGGTTTATCTGTCTGGGCTTTTAGCGCGCCCACGATGCCGAAACAAAACAAGAACAGAAAACCAATAAATTTCATAATTTTACTTAAAACAAAATTAAAGCAATTTTTTGTGGTATTTCAATATAATCTGTAATAATAATTTATAATTACAAGTTTATCAAGTAATGCCATCAATATCAGCATATGAAAGAGTTAGTGATTGACCTGGAAGCGGAAAAAAATGAGATATTAAAAAGATATCGGGCTTTGCTGCGCGCCTGTAAGTCGACCCTGCAAAAGGGCGATAAGCGCATGATCCGTAAAGCATTTGATATGGCCCTGGAAAGCCATAAAGACATGCGCCGTAAAAGCGGCGAACCCTATATATACCATCCTATTGCCGTAGCACAAATAGCGGCCGAAGAAATAGGCCTGGGTACCACCTCCATTGTGTGTGCCCTGCTGCATGATGTGGTTGAAGATACCAACATGACGCTGGATGATATCGAAATGGAGTTTGGCAAAAAGGTAGCCAAAATCATTGATGGGCTTACCAAAATATCGGGCGTATTTGACACCAACAGCTCATTACAGGCCGAGAATTTTCGCAAGATGCTGCTTACCCTGGCCGATGATGTGCGGGTGATTTTGATCAAACTGGCCGATCGCTTGCACAACATGCGGACTATGGAGTTTATGCCGCGCGATAAGCAGCTTAAACTATCGTCAGAAACCGTTTATTTATATGCCCCATTGGCACACAGGCTGGGTTTATACACCATAAAATCTGAGCTGGAAGACCTCTCTATGAAATACATGGAGCGGGAAACCTATCAGTTTTTAAAAGTTAAGCTCAACGAGAAAAAGACAGAACGTGAAAAGTTTATCCGCGATTTTATTGAGCCGGTAAAAAAGGTGTTGCTGGGCCAGGGCCTGGAGGCTGATATTTTTGGCCGCCCCAAATCCATCCACTCCATATGGAACAAGATGAAGAAAAAATCGATACCTTTTGAAGAGGTATATGATCTTTTTGCCATCAGGGTGATATTGGATAGTACGCCTGAAAATGAAAAGGCTGATTGCTGGAAAGCCTATTCGATAGTTACCGATCTCTACCGTCCTAATCCCGACAGGCTGCGTGATTGGATCTCATCGCCCAAGGCCAATGGTTACGAATCATTACATACCACGGTAATGGGGCCCCGCGGTCAATGGGTTGAAGTGCAAATTCGTACCAAACGGATGAATGAGATAGCTGAAAAAGGTTTTGCCGCGCACTGGAAGTACAAAGAATCGACTACCGACAGCGGCCTTGATCAATGGGTACAAAAGGTGAGGGATATGCTTAAAAATCCCGACTCCAACGCGCTCGATTTTCTGGATGATTTTAAAATGAACCTTTTCAGCGATGAGATCTTCATTTTTACACCTAAAGGCGCCTTGATCCAATTGCCTTTAAACGCTACAGCGCTCGATTTTGCCTTCGAGATACATACCGATGTGGGCGCCAGTTGTATTGGCGCCAAAGTAAATCACAAACTGGTACCGCTGAGCTATAAACTGCAAAATGGCGACCAGGTAGAGATCATTACTTCGGGCAAACAAACGCCTAAGGAAGACTGGCTGAACTTTGTGGTTACCGCTAAGGCAAAAGCCAAAATAAAATCGGCATTAAAAGAAGAAAAACGGAAAATTGCCGAAGATGGCAAGGAGATACTGGAGCGCAAGTTAAAATCGCTCAAGATCACTTACAACTCTGAAAACATACATAAGCTGAGTTACTTTTTTAAACTGCAAACAACCCAGGACCTGTTTTACAATATTGCCAAAGGCATCATTGACATGAAGGATCTGAAGGAGTACCAGGCCTCAGAAAAAGTAATTGAAAATAAACCACAGGATAAAATTGAGCAGGAGCAGGTACATAGCCTGCTGCGCAACATCAAAGCTAAAGATAGCGACATATTGCTCATTGGCGAGGATATGCAAAAGATTGACTATAAACTGGCCAATTGCTGCAACCCTATCCCTGGTGATGATGTGTTTGGTTTTGTTACCGTAAGCGATGGCATCAAGATACACCGTACCAACTGCCCTAATGCTGCCAAACTGATGGCCAACTATGGCTACCGGATTGTAAAGGCCCGCTGGACAAACCAACAGGAATTGGCATTTTTAACCGGTTTGCGCATTACCGGTATCGACGACGTGGGATTGATCAATAAACTGACTACGGTAATATCACAGGATTTTAAGGTAAATATCCGCTCTATTACGGTTGATAGCGACAATGGCATTTTTGAAGGTTCGCTCATGGTATATGTAAATGATACCGAGCATCTGGATAACCTGATCAAAAACCTGAAAATGGTTAAGGGTATCACCGCCGTAAACCGTTTCGATTCGGCAATTGAAAAAGCATCTTAGTACAGAGGCAAGAATCAAGAGACAAGAATCAAGAAAAACTGGATGCATCTTCTTTCTTGATTCTTGACTCTCCCTTCTTGATTCTTATCCTCTTGATTCTTATTTCCTGATTCTATCTTTTATTAATAACTTTGACTCTTTAATAGATAATTATGCCTCAGCAGGATACAATAGCGTTGGTTAAAAAAATTTTTGAGGCTTACCTCGAAAACAAAAACCTGCGTAAAACGCCCGAGCGTTTTGCTATACTTGAAGAAATTTATTCGCGTACCGATCACTTTGATGTGGAGTCATTATACATCCACATGAAAAATAAAAAATACCGTGTAAGCCGCGCCACCGTTTATAATACCCTGGAATTACTGGTATCATGTGATCTGGTTACCAAACATCAGTTTGGTAAAAACATGGCCCAATTTGAAAAATCATACGGCTATAAGCAGCATGATCATATTATTTGCATTGACTGCGGCAAAGTGGTTGAGTTTTGCGACCCGCGCATACAGCAGATACAAAGCATGATGGGCGACATCCTGAAATTTGATATCAAACACCACTCCCTTAATCTTTATGGTAATTGCACCAAATTAAGAGACGGTAATTGTGACAGAAAAGCATAACTTTGCCCCCCTTAATATCATACTCTGAATTTACATAAATGGCTGTTGACGTATTATTAGGCCTCCAATGGGGCGATGAAGGTAAAGGAAAAATTGTTGATGTGCTTAGTGCAGGTTATGACCTGATAGCACGTTTCCAGGGCGGCCCCAATGCCGGGCATACTTTGGAATTTGACGGTAAAAAATTCGTTTTAAATACCATTCCTTCAGGTATATTTTTTGAGAACACCATGAACCTGATCGGTAATGGTGTAGTGATCGATCCGATCACACTGAAAAAAGAATTAGAAAAACTAAAAGATGCCGGGCATGACCTGTTAGCGAAAAAGAATTTGCTGATAGCTAAAAAAGCCCACCTCATATTACCGACGCACCAGTTGCTTGATGCCGCTAACGAAAAAAAGATGGGCGATGGCAAAATTGGTTCAACCTTAAAAGGTATCGGTCCAACTTATATGGATAAAACCGGTCGTAACGGCTTACGTATAGGTGATATCACCCTGCCCGATTTTAAAGAACGTTACCAGAAACTGGTTGATAAGCATGTATCCATGCTACAATCATTATACGGCGAAGTAGCTGATTTTTCTGAGCGTGAAACCGCGTTTTTTGAAGCGCTTGAATTGTTGCGCCAGTTTCCATTGGTTGACTCTGAGCATTTAGTTAACAATTATATAAAACAAGGTAAAAAAGTACTGGCAGAAGGCGCACAAGGCGCTATGCTGGATATTGATTTTGGCTCATACCCTTTTGTTACTTCCTCAAACACCACTGCTGCCGGAGCCTGTACAGGTTTAGGTATAGCACCGCAACAAATTGGCGAGGTAATAGGCATTTTTAAAGCTTATTGTACCCGTGTTGGCGGAGGACCATTCCCAACCGAACTCGAGAACGAAACAGGCGAGGAATTACGCCAAACGGGCCATGAATTTGGCGCGACCACCGGAAGGCCACGCCGTACCGGATGGATCGACCTGCCTGCTTTAAAATACGCTATAATGCTTAACGGCGTTACCCAACTGGTAATGACCAAAGCCGATGTATTAAGCGGCTTTGATAAAATATATGCCTGTACCCACTACAACTACCTGGGCGAAAAGATCGATTACATGCCTTACGATATTTGCTCGGTAAGCCCTGAGCCCATTTTGAAAGAAATTGATGGATGGAAAGAAGATCTTACCGGTATTACCGAATTAAACCAGATCCCTGCCAGATTACAATCATACATTGATTATTTAGAGGCAGAGCTTGGCGTTCCTGTTAAATACCTATCCGTAGGGCCAGACAGGAAACAAACGCTGGTAATGCACTAAATGCATCGGCTATTCAAAAGCCCTGCATCTTATAGATGCAGGGCTTTTTTTGTTATTTATGGTTAAAGATATCTGGCTAAAACAGCATAAAGGTTATATAAGGCGTGCAACAACACAACATATAAAAATGCCTGACGGCCGTTCTTTATCCGCTTGCAATAAATGTAAAGAAAACTCATGATCACTCCGCTAAAAAACATAGCGATCATGTAAAGCGGATTATAATAATGGTTTGCTCCAAATAATAATGCGGGGATAATGATCAGCAGATATAAATTTTTTATCCCGAATTTATTCATCAATTGATTGGGCAAACTGATAAACAACCAGGTTTCCAATAGTGGCGCAAAAATGCAGGTTACCAACAACTGTTCTGGAACTGACTCTTTATCGATAGGGTTATTGAGCAAGTCAGACTCGGGAAAATAATGGTCTGCAATAAAGGCAAAGAAAAGACTATTCAGAAAAGATAAAATCAAACAACCCAAAAAAACATAGTAAAATTTAATCCTACCTGAGATCAGCCCTTCTTTAAAATGATATGCCAGTAATTGCATTGAATAAGCTTTGCATTTATTCACCCAATATAGGATAACAAAAAGACACTTCATGCAGCCTTTTTACTTTACTTGCTTATTTTTGCCGGGTGATTATTCCCGTTCAAGATCTTCCCCTGTTTAAACAAAAAGCGCTGCAATGGGCCTCATCATTTGATGCCGTCTGCTACCTGGAATCCAACGGATTTAATGACCCCTATGGTACATTCGATACACTAATAGCTATTGGGGTAAAAGATGAAGTGACAGCACAGGTTGGGAGCGCCTTTGATCAACTGGAAGCTTTTCGTCAAAATAATCCAGGGTGGATAACCGGTTTTTTAGGATACGATTTGAAGAACGAAACAGAACAGCTATCATCTGTCAATCCGGATGGCTTACAATTCCCGGATCTTTATTTTTTTGCGCCTCTACACTTAATTATCATTAAGGGTGGTAAAGTGGAGATCATCAGCGATGAGCCTGAACATGTTTTCGATCTGATTGCTCAACAGGAATTAATTATCCCCAGGGAACAGCCAGCTATCGTGTTAAAATCCCGCTTTAGCCGGAAAGAATATATTGATGCTGTAAAGGGCATTCAGGAGCACATCAACCGCGGCGATATTTACGTGACCAATTTTTGCCAGGAGTTTTTTGCGGAGCAAGCCGCGATAGATCCGCTGGCCATATTTACACAGTTAAATACAATCTCACCTAATCCTTTCAGCACTTTTTTTAAATGGAAGGACAATTATATACTGGGAGCATCGCCCGAACGTTTCCTGGCCAAACGTGGCACTAAGCTGATATCGCAGCCCATAAAAGGTACTGCTAAAAGGGGTACAGATGAAAAGACCGATGAGTTGATCAAACAACAATTACGCAATCACCCCAAAGAGCTCCAGGAAAACGTAATGATAGTTGACCTGGTGCGGAATGACCTGACCCGCTCTGCCAGACAAGGCACTGTTAAAACCGAAGAGCTATTTGGCATACACAGTTTCCAGTATGTACACCAAATGATATCAACCGTGGTATGTGAGCTTCAGGAAGGCTTGTCGGCCATACAGGCCATCAAAAACACCTTTCCTATGGGCAGCATGACCGGTGCACCCAAGATCAGCGCTATGCGACTGATGGAGCAATATGAGCGCAATAGGCGGGGGGTATATTCTGGTGCAATCGGCTATTTAAGTCCGGATAATGATTTTGATCTGAATGTGGTTATCCGTACCCTCCTGTACAACTCAGCAAAACAATACCTCTCGTTCCACGCAGGGAGCGCGATCACTTACCATGCTGATCCGGAAAAAGAGTATGAAGAATGCCTGCTCAAAGCACAAGCGGTTATGGAAGTTCTGGGGAAAATTGGCAGTCGTAAGTCGTAAGTCGACAGTCTCACGTCATTATTTTCTTTACTTAGAACTAAAGACTTTAGACTTCGGACTTACTTTTCACCACTATCTTATCCCCCATCCTCACCTTAATATCAGAACTGGCAGCAAAAAATACCGATACCGGCTCTTTTTTCAGATAAGGTTCAAAAGCTTCTCCATAAAGCCCGGCGACGTCAGCTTCAAAAACATAATCTTTAACTGTACCCGTTTGCCAGGAAATATGCTCAACCTGATACTCCATCGTACTAAAATGAGATAGCTTATTATAGCCCCAGTAATGTTCAAGGATAAATTCTTCGGCACTGCCAGGTTCAATATTCATTAATTGGTTATTCGCCGTGGCGCCCAATTTGTTCCATTTGCCTTTGAATTTCCATTCATATAAAAATTGGGTATGCCCGTCTCCGGTCAAAGTAACAGAACTGCGCATAGGCATTGCGCTGTAATGTTCTTTATATAGGTTGTTGGCGATAAGTGCTATCATGCTTTTGGGCACTATCTCACTTACAAAAACAGCACCGCGTTTCCATTCCTTACCTTCAAAATATTTTACATAAAAGCGCAGGTTTACTTCCTCAAAGTTTACATGCCCGGGCCATTTGATGCCCAGCATACGGGTATTGGCAAATACAAAACCAACCATGCTTACCAGAGCTTTTCCTTGCCATAAGTCAAGTACCGTTCCGGGCGGCAAATAAGCATCCAGTATTTGCGGATCAACCTCGTAATTCAGCATCACAAGGTTTTTCCACTGTGCCCGTAAAAATTGACGCTTAGCCATGGTGAGGTGGGGAGTAGTGAAGGGTGAATGGGGAATAGTGAGTTATGAGTAAAAATGAATATTAGCCTATTTCCTAAGCGGATTTGCCCACGCTAAAAAAACTCACTATTCACCACTCACTATTCACTACTTTATTTCTTGTAATACTTCATAGCCTCGGGTATAAGGCGTTGGATATTCGCAATACGGGTGGCATCAGAAGGGTGAGTACTGAGCAGTTCAGGCGGAGCCCCGCCTTTATTTTGAGCCGCCATACGCTGCCAAAAACCTACAGCCTCATGCGGATCATAACCTGCCATGGCCATAAAAGTAAGCCCTAAACGATCAGCTTCCGATTCCTGGTCACGGGAGTATTTTAGTAAAACTACTTGAGTACCCACGCCGTATGCCTGGCTAAAAAGCCCCTGCATTACCTGCGATTGCTTGGATACAGCAATACCGGCCAGTGAGCCGCCAAATTGCGCTAATGTTTGCTGAGATATGCGCTCGGCAGAGTGTCTGGCTATAGCATGACCAATCTCATGCCCCATTACAACGGCCAAATAAGCATCGGTATTAGCAACCGGTAACAGGCCGCTGTATACAGCCACCTTTCCTCCCGGCATACACCAGGCATTTACTTCGCTGCTTTGTATCAGGTTAAATTCCCATTGAAAATTATACTGATTGGCATAACCATTCTGTTGCAGATATTGCTCAATGGCTGCAGCCAGTTTACTGCCTATCCTCTTAACCCGTTGCGCATCGGTTCCATTGCTAACAACTTTGGTTTTAGGGTCTGTTAATAATTGTTTGTAGCTGGCAGCGGCCGATTGGTTTACTTCGGCATCGCCTACCAGGCTTAATTGACGGCGACCTGTTAACGGTACTGTTGAACAGGAATACAATGCAATGATAAAGATCAGAGCAAGGGCAGGTCTGAATTTTTTCATGATGATCAGGTAGTTTTCTTCTTTAAAAAATTAACTTTTGACTCCGTACCTTTTAGTAAGCGTTCGATGTTTTTTTGGTGCGTTACCAGTATGAGCAAGCAGATGCACATACCATATATAACTACCGACCGGATAGACGTTGGAAAAATAAACGAAACTCCGATAGGATATGTAAATGCTGCAGCGATAGAGCTAAGCGATACATAACGTGTAGTTAAAAGCACTATTACAAATACCAGGACACATAATAAAGCGGCATGTAAATGAATAGCCAAAATCATTCCAAATAAGGTAGCTACACCTTTCCCTCCACGAAAACCCGCAAAAATTGGGAACAGGTGACCCATTACCGCAGCAATACCCAAAGCAAGCGCGTAATTAGTATAAGCTATAGAGTTAGACGGCCCGGTGGTTGATACACCAATAAAATAAGCCAGATTGGTGGCTGTCCATCCTTTTAAAATATCCAGCAGCATTACTGGGATGCCTGCCTTTTTACCCAACACCCTGAAAGTATTGGTTGCGCCTGCATTTCCGCTGCCGTACTCACGAACATCAATATCATAAAAAGCCAGCCCTATCCAAACGGCCGTAGGTATAGACCCGCAGAGATAAGCCAGAATGAGCGCTGAAACTGAATAAACGGTTATCATTTCCCTGCAATATTACGAAATTGATATGGTACTAAGGGTTAAATTCTAAACTCTAAATCCGAAACTTTAAACTCTAAATCCGAAATCGAAAACGGCGAAGCTCTCAACGAAGTTAATCCCAATTCCAAATCAGATAGCTTTAAGACTCAGGTCAAGACTTTTAACAGAGTGAGTTAATGCACCAACCGATATGTAATCAACCCCGCACTCGGCATAACCGCGTATATTATCAATGGTTATCCCTCCCGATGCCTCGGTAATAAAGCGGCCCTGAATAATATCAACAGCCTGTTTTAGGTCGGCAAAGTTAAAGTTATCTAATAATATACGGTTCACATGGCCGGTTTGCAAAACTTGGTCAAGCTCTTCCAGGTTACGCACCTCTATTTCGATGGCCAGTTTTTTGTTGTTATCAATAAGATATTGATTGGCCCTCTCAATGGCTTGTCTTATACCCCCTGCGTAATCAACATGATTATCTTTGATCAGAATCATATCATACAAACCAAAACGATGGTTAACACCACCTCCGATCCTTACTGCCCATTTTTCAAGATATCGCAAACCCGGGGTGGTTTTACGGGTATCCAAAACTTTGGTATTGGTATCCTTTAACAGATCAACTATCTGCCTTGTTTTAGTAGCAATGCCAGACATGCGCTGCATACAATTCAATACCAAACGTTCGGCTTTTAAAATACTTTGCGAATTGCCTTCTACCTCAAAGGCCACGTCTTTAGGTTTTATAACAGCGCCATCGGTTAAAAACACATTTACCTTCAGGTTGGCATCAACAATTTTAAAAATCTCCAATGACAGCTCAACTCCGGCCAATATGCCTTCGTCTTTTACCAATAGTTTTGCTTTACCGGTGCTATCGGCAGGAATAGTTGATAAAGAGGTATGGTCGCCATCACCAACATCTTCCTTTAAAGCCTCAATTATAAAATGGTGTATTAGTTCCTTATCCAAGAGTATTCAATTTAAACCTCAAAAGTAATGAAAAAAAGATGTGCAGATGAAAATTGATGTGCAGATTTCAAATGTGCAGATATGCAAATGAAAATTGTTTAACGATGGGTATCGATAAAGCTTGGAAAGCAGTTTCTCATTTGCACATTTGAAATCTGCATATTTGCACATCAATGTTCATTCGCACATCTACTATTTCACTTTCTCGTTTTCAATCCGGAGTTCAATAACTGACATTTTACCACCGGCATCCTTCAGGGTAAGGGCAACCCGGTATAATCCGGTGTCGGTAGTTAAAATAAATACACCAAAACGGTAATTGGCGCTGGAGTTTACCTTATGTAATAATTTGATGCTTTTGGGCTTATTCTTTGAGAAAAATTTATCCAGTATTAATGTAGCCTGTGCCCGGGAGTAAATATTTTCCTCATTCATCAACGTGATCTCAACACTGGAGGCAAATGATTTAGCCAATTCCTTGGTATTGCCCTGTTTGATGAGATTGGCTGCATCATCTATCGGGTCGGCCGGTGTAAAACCTGGCAAAAGAAATAGCATAATAAAAGACGACAGACACACCAGTTTCATATATTTATTTAATAAACAGAATTTTTAATAACACGGATTATTAATAAAATCAACGGGGCTATTGATCTTCAAATAAGATATAACTGTTTTTATCCGCAATTATTATCAAATCATGATATAGTATATTCCGCAAATCGAAATTAAAAAAATAATCATATAAAGTACAGCGTTGCCGTTATATTTGCGATGTGGAAAATCAAAAAAAACTCGCATTAATTATTCTTGATGGCTGGGGTTATGGCCGTAACGACCAGTCGAACGCTATACTTGCTGCAAATACACCCTTTGTTGATAGTTTGCTGCAACAATATCCAAATTCCAAACTCGAAGCATCCGGAACCGCGGTAGGTTTACCTGCCGGGCAAATGGGCAACTCAGAAGTAGGGCACATAAACCTGGGCGCAGGCCGTATAGTTTACCAGGAATTGGGGCGCATTCATAAAGCTGTTGACGATAATGAACTGCCAACCATCCCGGTGTTGAAAGATGCTTTTGAATATGCCAAACAAAATAACCGCGATGTACATTTCATCGGCCTGGTATCTGATGGCGGGGTTCACTCCCACATCAGGCATGTAAAAGGTTTGTGCGATGCTGCAAAGCAATTGGAGGTTAAAAATGTATACATCCATGCTTTTTTAGACGGACGCGACACCGATCCTAAATCGGGATTAGGTTTTGTTACCGATCTGGAACAATATATCGAAGGATCTGATGCAAAAATCGCCTCGGCTATCGGCAGGTATTATGCCATGGATCGTGATAATCGTTGGGAGCGTGTAAAACTGGCTTACGACCTTTTGGTTAACGGCGAAGGAGAAGCAACCCAGCACATTACAGATGCGATTAAAAAATCATATGACGAAGGTGTAACCGACGAATTCATAAAACCAGTTGTTCGGGTTGATGTTGATGGCAAACCATTAGCCGTTATTAAAGATGGCGATGTGGTGATCTGCTTCAATTTCCGTACAGACAGGGGCCGTGAGATCAGTATAGCTTTAACACAGAAATCATTCCCTGAATATAATTTGCATCCACTGGCTATCCGCTATATCACCATGACCCCGTACGACGAAACGTTTAAAAACGTACAGGTGGTGTTTAACAAAGAGGACCTGACCAAAACTTTGGGCGAAATTTTGCAGAATGCGGGCAAAACACAGATCAGGATTGCTGAAACCGAGAAATACCCACACGTAACCTTCTTCTTTTCGGGTGGCCGCGAAAAAGAGTTTGATAATGAGAAACGCTTATTGGCGCCATCGCCCAAAGTAGCTACTTATGATCTGCAGCCCGAAATGAACGCGGCAGGTATCCGTGATGCTATCATTCCGGAACTGGAAAGCGGCTGGCCTGATTTTGTTTGCCTTAACTTTGCTAATACCGACATGGTGGGCCATACAGGTGTTTTTAGCGCGGTGGTTAAGGCTGCTGAAACTGCCGATGCCTGTACCAAAGCGGTGGTTGAAGCTGGTTTGGCCAATGGCTATTCCTTCATCATCCTGGCCGACCACGGCAATGCCGATTATATGATCAACGAAGACGGTTCGCCTAATACAGCGCATACCACCAACCTGGTGCCTTGTATTATTATTGATAAAGATGTAAAACAGGTAAAAGATGGTAAACTGGGCGACATAGCGCCTACCATTTTAAGTATACTGGGCGTAGCTATCCCTGCGGAAATGACCGGGAATGTATTGGTATAAATTGAAATTATTACCCATAATCGCTTTTTTAGGCGGCATCATGCTCATATCCGGCTTGCCATCATGCAGGCCGGATATCAAGCAAAGCGGCGCTGTACTTAAATATGCCGATATCAGCGGCTTTTTCAAGACAGATACTGCAAAACTCACCAAACTTAATCCGTTGGTTAATAAAACCGTAACCCATAACGGTGTAACAGAAAATAAAACCTTACATATCACCAACTGGGGGCAGGAATTAAACCTGTTCATACAATCAGATATTAACCGGCCCGCCTGGAAAAACAGCTATAAGGTTCAAACTACTGATAGTTTAATAGTGTACCAGGCCAAATACCCCGACTTGCGCACCACCCGCATCGTGATCAAAAAGAACGGCGATAAAATAAAGTGGGTACTTATTTTTAACCACACCAAAAACCTGCTGTATGAAACCAGGGAGAAGCTAAGTTACTTTCCGGATTCGGCTTATCTTATCGAGAAATGGCAGCACGTTAGGTTAATGGGCCAAAATAATTACAGGATCGAAGGGGTTTTGGTCAAGGGTATCAAGTAGTTAGTATCAAGTATCACGACTAATGAACATCACATATTTAAGCGTCGACGCTTACCTAAAGTAAAGTTCAAATGCAGGCCCTTAAACTGCATAATAAGAATCAAAAAATAAAGAGTCAAGGAATCGGGCTACATCAAAAAACGCGGAATCATCAAGGTGCTTTTGGTCTTGATACTTGATACTAACTACTTGATACTAAAATTATTAATGGCGGGCTACTGCAGGGCCGATAGCCTGTGTGAGTTTATCTTTTGACTGATCGATCAGATTAGCAATATCCATTCTTCCGGGATTATCGTTCAGTACCTTTTCAAGATCGGTTATAGATGCTTTCAGAGAATTGATCCCCCTTGCACGATCATAAAAGTGTGAATTGTTCTGTAGTTTAAACAAGCCGTAATCGCGGTAAGCAATCCCCCTGTTCTGATAAAATTTACTGTCGTTAGGATCACTGTTGATAGATATGGCCTTGGTCAAGTCGACAATCGCGCCTAACAGGTACAATTCTTTATCCGCCGGCGACGTCTGGTTATCCTTCCCCAGGTAGCTTTTTGCCCGGGCCCGGTAATAATAGGCAGAAGCATCTGCCGGTTTTATGGCGATAACACGGGTATAAGCAGCAATTGATTTTTTATAATTATCGCTATGGTAATAAGAGTAGCCCAGCATCCACAGCGCGTTGGCATTGGTTGAATCTGTGATACAAGCCTTCTCCAGGTGTGATACCGCCGATCTGAAATCGCCATCCATCAAGGCCTGCTGCCCCATTTTTACATAGGCGCTTTGTGCCACAGCCGATTCAAGCGAGGACATAATCAGAAAAGATACAATGACCGATAACTTCATTAGTGATTAATAGTGAAACAGAAACGGTATTATAATAACTACCATTATATCGAATTATTATGCCAAACGGCACTTTTCTTCAAAAAGATATCGTTTTCAAAAAAATTCCAAAAGGCTATAGTATGACTTTTTTTCATATTTATCAATTAATTCTTATTTAATTGTTAAGCTTATAAGTGGCTTCTAATAAACAAATAACCAAACCATTGTACTGCCATATTGCTTGTTAAGCATTATAACCATAACTTGGCACAGCTCTTGAAACATAGGTTGCAACAAGTAACAACCGCGGTTTTACCTGTAATTAAAGGCCTTGGAGACTATGCAGGCTGACAACATGACGGTTTTATCTATATATAAAATATAATTAATGACTTTTGATCCATTCGATTTTAAAAATACACTACCGGTTATAAACGAAGACTCAGAGTTTTTTCCCTTAATGTCTACCGAAGACGAGGAAGAAATGAACAATGAAGAAATGCCGGAGGTATTATCCATATTGCCTTTGCGTAACACCGTTCTATTTCCGGGTGTGGTAATACCGATAACGGTTGGCAGAGACAAATCAATTAAACTGATACGCGATGCCAACAAGGGCAATCGTATGATTGGGGTAGTTGCGCAACAGGATGTGGGGATAGAAGACCCTAATTTTAACCAGTTGAACAAAATTGGCACCATTGCTCTTATCATAAAAATGCTGCAAATGCCCGATGGCAACACCACCGTTATTATTCAGGGTAAAAAGCGTTTTGTTTTAAAAGATGAGGTACAAAGCGAGCCCTATATAAAAGCTACTGTTGAACCTTTCAAAGAAATAAAGGCTAAAGAGGATAAAGAATTTAAAGCCATGGTATCGTCTATTAAAGACATGGCCATGAACATTATCCAATTATCGCCCAATATTCCGAGTGAGGCCGGCATAGCTATCCGTAATATTGAGAGCACTTCGTTTTTGATCAATTTTATATCATCAAATATGAATGCTGATATGGCGGCTAAACAACGCCTGCTGGAGGTTGCTAACCTGCGCGAACGGGCCAACATGGTATTAGAACACCTGACGCTTGATCTGCAGATGCTGGAGCTTAAAAACCAGATCCAAACCAAGGTACGTGTTGATCTGGATAAACAGCAGCGCGATTATTTTTTAAATCAGCAGCTAAAAACCATCCAGGAAGAATTAGGTGGTAACTCACCCGACCTGGAGATCGACGACCTGCGTCAGCGTGCCCTTAAAAAGAAATGGGCCAAAGAAGTAAAAGATCATTTTGCTAAGGAGCTTGAAAAGCTGGCCAGAACCAATCCGGCAGCGGCTGATTACTCCGTACAGATCAATTATCTTGAATTACTGCTTGATCTGCCCTGGAACGAGTTCACCAAAGATAATTTTGACCTTAAACGGGCTCAAAAAGTTCTGGATAAAGATCATTTTGGCCTGGATAAAGTAAAACAGCGCATTATTGAATACCTGGCCGTGCTTAAATTAAAGCACGATATGAAAGCCCCCATCCTTTGCCTGGTGGGCCCTCCGGGGGTTGGTAAAACATCCTTAGGGAAATCAATTGCTAAAGCACTTGGCCGTAAATATGTACGTATGGCCTTAGGCGGTATCCGTGACGAGGCCGAAATAAGGGGGCATCGTAAAACCTATATTGGCGCCATGCCGGGTCGTATCATACAATCGGTTAAAAAAGCTGGTGCGGCTAACCCTGTATTCATCTTAGATGAAATTGATAAAGTAGGAAACGATTTCCGCGGAGATCCGTCATCTGCTTTATTGGAAGTACTCGACCCTGAACAGAACAGTACTTTTTATGACCATTATGTAGAAATGGATTTTGATCTGTCAAACGTGATGTTCATAGCAACAGCTAATTCACTAAGTACTATTCAACCTGCCCTTTTAGACAGGATGGAGATCATCGAAGTGAATGGTTATACCATTGAAGAAAAGATAGAGATAGCCAAGCAGCACCTGTTACCTAAACAGCGTGAAGCCCACGGCTTAAAATTGAAAGATGTAAGTCTTAAAACCGACGTATTGGAGAAACTCATCGTTGATTACACCCGTGAATCGGGCGTGCGCGCACTGGAGAAAAAAATAGGCTCAGTAGTGCGTGGGGTAGCCAAAAATATTGCCATGGAAGAGGAATACAATCCTGTGGTGAATAAAAAAGATATCGAAAAAATACTGGGCGCCCCCATTTATGATAAGGACCTTTATGAAGGTAACGATGTTGCCGGCGTAGTTACAGGCCTGGCCTGGACATCGGTTGGCGGCGATATTCTGTTTATTGAAGCCAGTTTAAGTCCGGGTAAAGGACGTTTAACCCTAACCGGTAGCCTGGGTGATGTGATGAAGGAATCGGTAACTATTGCATTGGCCTATCTGCGGGCACACGCCGATTACTTTAACATCAACCCAAAATTGTTTGATCAATGGGATGTGCATGTGCATGTACCCGCAGGCGCTACTCCAAAGGACGGCCCTTCAGCTGGTATAACCATGCTTACTGCCTTAGTTTCTGCATTTACACAACGTAAGGTAAAACCAAACCTGGCCATGACCGGCGAGATTACCCTTCGTGGACGGGTATTGGCAGTAGGCGGTATCAAAGAAAAAATACTGGCCGCCAAACGTGCCAACATCAAAGAGATCATCTTATGCAAATCCAACCAGAAAGATATACTGGAGATCAAAGAAGATTATATCAAGGATCTGAAGTTCCATTATGTGGCGGATATGCGCGATGTAATTGCGCTTGCTCTTTTGGATGAAAAGGTAAGTAACCCGATCGACCTTACCGTTAAGGAGGACGAGAAAGCGATAGCAAATTAAAAAAGAGGGGCTAAATTATTTTTAGCCCCTCTTTTTTTGTACATATATAAATCAGCTCAATTTTTCTATATTAGACGCTGATATATTTTACAACCTAATGCTTAATAAACTATTCCTCACACTGTTGTGCCTGTTTGGTTCCATCAATCTATTTGCGCAAACCCGCGGTCACGAAATCGCCATACAAACTGATAATGATGGGTACCTGGGTCAGGGCTCAGACAGGTATTACACCAATGGTATCTTCTTTTATTACCGTAAAGCTTTAAAAGCCGACGGTGATCTCCAGAATAAGGTTTTAGGTTTTGAGTTTGGCCAGAAAATGTACAATCCGCAATCGGGCTACGTACCTAATGCCTCATATATCGACAGGCCTTTTGCAGCCTACTCCTACATTGGTTCAACACTCAACTTTTTATATAAAAACGAAAGCAACATTAAGCTGAGCGCACAGTTAGGCATAGTGGGCCCGGCCGCACAAGGCGAACCCATACAGAAATTTATTCATAACACTTTCGGGTTTTATTCTTTAAATGGCTGGCAATACCAGATAAAAAACAATGTAGAACTCAATTTAGGCGCCGAGTATAATAAACTATTGGCAAGAGCTTCGTGGATAGATGTGAGTTTGACCTCGTACGCCAACCTGGGTAATGGGTTCACCGGCGCAGGCGTAGGGCCTTTGATCCGTCTGGGTAATTTTAACCAGCTTTTCAATTCAGTAAGTACACAAAGTACCGTATCCGCTGCTGATCAAACCGGCTTATTGCATGCCCACGAGATCTTTTTTTACTATAAACCGCAGATCAATGGTGTACTTTATGACGCCACTATACAAGGCCCCCTGTTTAACAAAAACAATGATCCTAACAATCTGGAGATTACCTTAAACAAAAAGCCTTTTATATTGAGCAACCAGGTGGGAGTAGCCTTTACAACCAGTCGTTTCACTTTTGATATAGCAGCCATTTTCCACACCAAAGATGTGGAGCAGATGCTAAGGTCGCATCAATGGGCCAGTATTACTGGAGTTTACCGGTTTAAATAATTTGTCAGAATCAGAATTTACAGAATTTATAAATTTTCAGAATTAATTTTCATTCTGTTAATTCTTGAATTCTGAGAATTCTGATTCAGACAAACTAATCAAAATCAATCTTCCGGTTTTCCTTTTTGGCGGAGTGTTTCTTTTTGTCATCCAGGCGGGCGGCTTTCGCTGCCTTACTTACTTTGGTGGGTTTCCGTGCTTTAGGTTTCTGCAATGCACGGGTTAGTAATAATATCAATCGTTCAATAGCCTTCTCCTTGTTAAGGTATTGGCTACGCTCTTCATCACAGATCACTTGTACTAAACCATCCTTATTTAAGCGGTTTTGCAGTTTATCGTTCAGTAATAGTTTCTCCTCTTCGGTAAACAGTTCAGAGCTATCTACATTAAATAAAAGTTCCACCTTGCTCGATACTTTATTTACATTCTGGCCGCCCTTACCCCCACTACGCGAGGTTTTATAAGTAATTTCTTTTTGCAGTGCTGATTTAGTAAGGTTCATTGGGCAAAGGTAATTGATTGGTTCATTAGTTCAATTGTTCATTAGTTCATTTGTAAACAATGTACAAATCAATTAGCGAGATAAACATCCGATCCCAATAAACCAGTGAACTAATGAACAATTGAACCAACGAACTAATGAACATATTTTGTACTTTAGCTACGCTTATGAGTAAAAACATAGTAGTGGCCATTGACGGCTATTCATCATGCGGTAAAAGCACACTGGCCAAAGCTTTAGCTAAAAAACTTCATTTTATTTATGTGGATAGCGGCGCAATGTATCGTGCCGTTGCCTTGTATTTTTTGCGCAACAATATCGACGTGACCAATCACGATCAAATTGACGAGGCCTTAAAAAACATCCATCTTAATTTTCACTCGCGCGATTATCAGACACATATTACCCTAAACGGAGAAGAGGTATCTGACGAGATCCGCCTGATGCCTGTATCTGATAAAGTAAGTGAAGTATCGGCCATTCGCGAAGTACGTAAAGAAATGGTTAAGCAGCAACAGCGCATGGGACATTCTAAAAATATTGTGATGGACGGGCGCGACATAGGTACTACCGTTTTCCCGGATGCCGATATAAAGATCTTTATGACCGCTGATCCTAAAGTACGCGCCGAAAGGCGCTATAAGGAGATCAAGGATAAGAACCCTGAAATTACCTTAGAAGAAGTATTTGAGAATATAGCTCATCGCGATTACCAGGACACCACTCGTGAGGAAAGTCCGCTTGTAAGGGCCGATGATGCCATTATATTGGATAATACCAACCTCACTCCACAACAACAGCTGGACTTTGCTTTGGAAAGGGTAAAACCACTTATTGTTTAGGTTTTCGAGTCAGGTCTGTTCAGGGTTTTAAAAAGTCTCCATCTATAATTAACAGCTTTACACCATCGGTGGATACCGACCGGTGCGAGCTCAGATCGTCCGATACGATATAGGTCATGCCTTTGGCTAAGGTAAAGGCTTCGCCGTTCTGTAATTCACTGACGAACTCACCTTCCAAACAATGTACGATATGGCCCTTCTGACACCAATGATCGGCCAGGTAACCAGCAGAATATTCCACCAAGCGCAGCCTAAGACCATCAAGCAGTAATGTTTGCCAGAATGCGGTGCCGGTTTCGCCCCGATGTTCTGTTTTCTCTACTGATGACCAATCAATAGTTTGAAAAGGTATATTGTACATGTTTGAGAATTGAGCGATTTAGCCTGCAAACTTTTCTGCCTTAACGCCAAAGTGGTTTAAAAAATCAACCCCTTCATCGCTGGCTAAACCTTTGTATTCGGCGTATGATTTATCAAAATATACGTGCTTAATACCGGCCGAAAATATAAGGCGGGCACATGGCAGACAGGGCGACAAGGTGGTATACAATGTAGCTCCTTCAAGTTTAGCGCCATTTTTTACAGCATATAATATAGCGTTTTCTTCGGCGTGCAGTGCCAGAGAACAGCTCCCTTTTGAATCACGGGGGCAGCCCTCGCCGGGCCATTCCTCGTCGCAATTATGGGTATGTGCAGGCGGCCCGTTATAGCCAATGGATATAATACGGGTATCACGGGTTAAAACAGCGCCTACCTGGGCTTTAACGCAGTGTGAACGCTTGGCCAGATCAGTGGCCAGGTTCATAAAAATATGATCGAAACTTGGTTTCATGTAGTTTATTGGTTCACTCGTTCATTGGTTCATTAGGATTGGCAAATTTGGCACCAATAAACTAATGAACCATTGAACTAATGAACTAAATATTAATGTCCGCCCGAAACTTCCACATGGTCAAGGTCGATACCCTGGCTGCGAAGTTCACGGCTCACTTTCCAGGCAAAATATGCCAGGTAGGCAAAACCTATTACCGGTACAATGTACGAGAAATGGATACCGCTCATGCCTGGTACAACGTTACCTGCACCATCAGCAATTTTACCTTGCAGTGGCGGAATGATCGAACCACCCAGGATCATCATGATTAAAAATGCCGAACCCTGACTGGTGTATTTACCCAAACCGGTAATGGCCAGCGAGAATATGGATGGCCACATGATAGAGCAGCATAAACCACCGCTGATGAAAGCGAAAGTGGCTACCCTGCCGGTAGTGAACAAACCTATCAGCATAAATATAACGCCCAGTATACCCAATACAGATAAGGTACGTGTTGGCTTTTGCCGACCAATAAAGAAAGCCACAATAAGTACGGCCACACAAACCGCGTAAACATACAGGTTACTTACGTTTACACCGGTAACCGCATTTACCAGTAATACCAGGCCAAACGCTACAAACGGAACAAGAACGTATAAAACGTATTTGGTTGATGTTGAAAGATTGAACGCCCCAATTGAACCTGCAAAACGACCAATCATTAAGCTACCCCAGTATAAAGATATATATGGCGCAATGTCCGACTCGTTAAACGATCCAAACTCAGGCGTTTTCAATAAAGAACCCATGTTACTTTGAATAGTAACCTCGGTACCTACATAGGTAAAAATAGCCAGCATACCCAAAATCAATTGCGGATATTGCATAGCGCCCCAGCCTTCTTTACTTTGTTTAGCGGCAAAAATAGTCCCTACAAGGGTGAATACGATAATAGCTAATGAAGCGTAAACAAAATACTGGCTTTTAATTATGTCGACTACGTGTTCTGGATTAGATGACAATAGTTTATTAATAGCAGCACTTAACGGATCGGCAGCAAGTATCAATAAAAACGCTAAAAACATTACGAAAAGCGGAGTATTCGCTTTTTTACTTGACTCAATTTTCTCATCGCTGGTAACCTTTGGCAGGTTTGAAAACCAAAAGAATACAGCTACAGCTATAAATAAAGCCGCCAGCATATAGTAAAGGTTATTAATAGACGATATTTTAACTTCTGGCTTAACCTCAGAATTTGCAGTACCAAACAAAACAACGCTCACTACAATCGGGCCTAATAAGGCGCCTATATTATTGATACTGCCGGCAAAATTCAAACGGTTGGAACCTGTTTCGGCAGGGCCTAAGGCTACCACAAAAGGGTTCGCGGCAGTTTGCTGCAAGGAGAAACCAACAGCAATGATAAAAAACACGGCTAATATAAACCCAAATGCACCGCTGGCAACAGCGGGTATCATACCTAATGCACCTACTGCCGATATAACTAAACCTAAGATAATACCATTTTTATAACCCAACTTATTCATGATATCAACCTTACTGGCTTGCGAAGCAAAATAAAGTATCAATGAGCCTATAAAGTATCCGCCATAAAAAGTAAAATCGATCAACTGTGATTCGAATTGAGTGAGATGAAAATGCGTTTTACAAAATGGTATAAAGATACCGTTAGATGCGGCTAAAAAGCCCCAGAAGAAAAACACAGTAATCAGCGTATATAATGCCGAACTGTAATTTTTATTGTCTTTTTGTTCCATTTTTAAGTTTAGTTATACAGAATGTATTTTGAATCGCTAAACATAATTCAATTTTTGTAAATGTTATTATTCTTTTTCAAATTAAATAAATCACAATTTTAAGTTTCGTTGTTTAAGAGATAAAATTGCATATTCGCATGGTTCAAAATTTTGGAACATAAGCCTAAATAATGATAGAAGCTGTTATTTCGGGATTGGGGATAGGATTAGTGTTAACGTTTTTGACTGGCCCGGTCTTTTTTGCTCTTATTAAAACCAGCATCGAAAAAGGTTTTCATGCCGGTGTGGCATTAGCACTCGGCGTAGTTAGCAGTGATGTGGTTTTCGTGGGAGCAATTTTATTTGGCTCTCAATATTTTGATATATCTAACCATACCAAAACCGTAGCGGGTGTTGTAGGCAGCATCATATTATTTAGTGTGGGTATACGCTACCTGTTTAAAAAAGGCGAGGTAAACTATGAAAACAAAGTCCCCTCGGGTATTAACCGCGCAGGCTACTTTTTGAAAGGGTTTTTGATGTGCATTTTTAACCCTACCCTCCTATTCCACTGGATCACGGTGATCGGCACCGCGAGTACTGTTTTTCATGAAGGTGTAGCACATCGCTCCTTTAAAATCGCGGTAATGTTTGCTACCGTACTCATCGTACAGTTCGGGATGGATGTTACCAAAGCTTTTTATGCCAATAAACTGCGCGACAAGATCTCCGTTAAGCTGGTTCACCGCCTTAATGAAGTAGCAGGTATCGCACTGATCATAGCTTCATTAATATTGGTGGATAAACTGGTAACCCACTTTGTATTTTCTGCTCCGGCGGGGAGTTAACCCCCTTCTTTAATTATTGAATTAGTGATTTAGTGAATTATTGAGTTTGTTATTTTTCTTCTCAGTTAGCAGTTAAGTTTCAGCTGAAATCGGGTATAAACAAAAAAGGCGATAAGTTTTTCAACTCACCGCCTTGAATATCGTATTCCCGCTTCAGAGGGATAGGGGTTACATATAAGCCCTTTGGTTTTTACCTTCCATCCAGTTTACAAAGGCGCGATTAACTACTTTGTTACCGCCTGGGGTTGGATAATCACCGCTGAAATACCAGTCGCCGGTATGATCCGGACAGGCTATGTGCAGGTTATCTAAGGTTTGGTATAAGACCTCAACCTTACATTTAATATCTTTTGGCGTGATGATCTGTGCTATCCGATCGGAGATCTGCTGATCGGTAAATAAAGAATAGATATCTTTCACGTAGTTCTTAACCTCTTCTTTTGGCAATTTGGCGCTATCCTTACATTTCTGATATACATCCAGAATGATGTCTTCACGATCCATTTCTTTCAGCAGGCTGATCGCTGCTTCGAAAGCCACGAACTCACCCATTCTTGACATATCGATACCATAACAGTCAGGGTAACGGATCTGCGGAGCAGATGAAACTACCACCACTTTCTTAGGACCTAATCTGTCTAATATTTTCAGGATACTTTGCTTGAGCGTAGTACCGCGTACAATCGAATCATCCAGTACTACCAGTGTATCGGTATTCTTTTTGATCAAGCCGTAAGTGGTATCATATACGTGAGCAACCATCTCGCTGCGGTCGGCATCCTGGGTAATAAAGGTTCGAAGCTTTACGTCCTTAATGGCTATTTTCTCCACCCTTGGCGCAATCTTCAATACTTCGGTTAGCTCCTCTTCACTTATCTTGTCGTCACGGTTCAGTAACCTATCGCGCTGGTATTTCTTTACATATTTATGTATCCCCTCAACCATGCCATAAAAAGCAACCTCAGCGGTATTTGGTATATAGGAGAATACGGTATTCTGGATATCGTTATCAACCGCGTCCAATATCTGCGGACAAAGTAATCTGCCCAATTGTTTACGCTCGCGGTAGATAGATGAATCGCTGCCGCGTGAAAAATAGATCCGCTCAAAGGAACAGGCTTTCTTTTCCAATGGTTCGCTGAACATATCCTCGGTTATTTTGCCGTTCTTTTTAACGATAAGCGCATGACCAGGACGGATCTCTTTAATTTCTTCAACAGGGATGTTAAAGGCTGTCTGGATAGCAGGGCGCTCTGAAGCGGCAACAACTATTTCATCATTATAATAGTAATATGCCGGACGAATACCTACCGGGTCGCGCATCACAAAGGCATCACCATGGCCGATGATACCGGCAATGGTATAACCACCATCCCAGTTTTTAGCCGACTTACGAAGGATCTTGGCTACGTCCATATCATTGGCTATCAGCTTACTGATCTCCATGTTATCGTCCAAACCTTCGCGTTTGTACTGATCAAACAGGCCCTGGTTCTCAGTATCCAGGAAATGGCCTATTTTTTCAAGAACGGTAATGGTATCGGCTTTTTCTTTAGGATGCTGGCCCAGGTCATACAACTGCTGCAATAACTCATCAACATTGGTCATGTTAAAGTTACCGGCGATAACCAGGTTACGAGTCATCCAGTTGTTTTGCCTTAAAAACGGGTGGCAGCTTTCAATGCTGTTTTTACCGTGGGTACCATATCGCAGGTGCCCCAGTAAAACTTCGCCCGTAAAGCTTACATTTTCTTTCAGCCATTCGGTATCAGCCAGTTTTTCAGGACTTTCTTTCTGAATATCAGCGAATTTCTTCTGGATGTATTCAAAAATATCAGCAACAGCATTTGATGCCATTGACCGGTGCCTGCTGATGTACCGCTTGCCAGGCTCTATGTCAAGTTTAATGGTAGCAACTCCCGCACCATCCTGGCCGCGGTTATGTTGTTTCTCCATTAAAAGGTAAAGCTTGTTCAGGCCGTACAGAGCTGTTCCGTACTTTTTCTGATAATAAGACAGTGGCTTTAAGAGGCGGATAAATGCCACACCGCATTCATGTTTAATCTGATCGCTCATGATTTGGAATGAGGCTGCAAAGGTATCATTTTATAATGAACTATCCCCATATCAATTGTCATTAAACAGTAGTTTGTGGATAAGTTACCAAAACGTTAATTTCTTTGTCGGAATTTGTCTGAACCATGATTTATCAGATTAAAAGATTACCATGATGTTAAATAAGAATCCATTAATCCCAAAATCAGGTAAATCATGGTTCAGACAAAATTTAACTTTATTCTCCTCTATTTTGCAAAGCCGACCATCTGGTGCAATTTTACCGGATCATAAACCCGGCCGCCTTTTATAACAACCGAAACATTACGTATATCCCTGATATTTTTTACCGGGTCGCCATCAATAATGATCAGATCGGCTTGTTTGCCTGCTTCAACAGATCCGGTTTGCTTATCCATCTTCATCACGGTGGCCGGCACAATAGTAGCCGTTTTTATAGCCTGCGCTGGTGTAAGTCCGGCTTCCACATAAAGCTCTAACTCCCTATCAAGACTATAACCTGGGAAACCCATATCCGTACCGGCTACAATAGGTACACCTGCATCATACAGTTTCTTTACCGCCTGCTTCATACTTGCCATTAATGGCTTGGCTTTAATGGCTTGCTCCGGCTCCTCACCCATATTTTTAAATAACGACTGCAACGGTAAAGGCAAATTATAAAATGCAGGCTCCAATTGAGTTATATCATCTTTTAAGTTACGGAAGAAAAGCTCATAAACGCCTACTGTGGGGTCGATAGCCACATGGTGCTGTTTGATAAAATCAATACCGGCTATGCTCTTAGGGTCATCAAAATCAGCAGAGCGATCTGCATTTCGTTTCATAATCGAATAAACATACTGAATGTGATTCACCATGTTCATCCCCGAATCAACGCCCTGCTGCAGGGTCATCCCATTGGGTATGTGCCCGGTTACCGTCAATCCAAGACGGTGGGCCTCATCACAAATTACCTTCACTATTTCCGGTTTTACCGAACTGTATATTTTTATCTGGACAAAACCATTCTCTTTATAGCGGTCGACTGCCTTTATGGCTTCTTCTTTGGTATCGGCCTGTATAATTCCCAAAGCCATTGGACCTTTACCGTCAATAATACCGGCTTTTAATATGTTAGGGCCAATACCTTTCTCGTTATCAATGGCATCCTTAATCGCGTTGATATATTCAAACTCATTACCGCAATCCCTAACGGTTGTAACCCCGGCGGCCAGGTAAGCCGGCCCCCACTCAGCCTGTTCAAAATGGGAGTGCATATCCCACAAACCAGGTAAAATAGTTTTGCCCTTAGCATCTATCACTTTTGCACCTGCCGGAATGGTTACCGATCCGGCTTTTCCTGTTCGTACAATAATGCCTTTACTGATCAGTATAACCGCGTCCGGGATACTTGTACCGGTTACCACATCATATAAGTTGCCACCCGTTACTACAATTGTTTCATCGGCTGTGCCGGCTTGCCCGGTGGCTTTTGCAAACAATTGCATACCATAAGTAGCCGCCTTGCTGATCAGCTGAGGCAGTAATTCTTCATACTGGGCACGCATCATTTCCAGCTTATCACCTTCCGCGTCATTAGTGATCAGGCAGATCAGGTTTCCTTTATTATCGGCCCACAACAACTCATTACCCCAAACCAAACCGCTGATGGTGAACCGGTCGAGGGTTAATGAGCTACCATTAAAGCCCAGTTCATCCGTCCCTTCTTTTTTTATTTGAACCGAACCAAACGGCAGGGTGTTGATAGTTTCGGGTTCATGTTGTTTTTTCCAGTACTGAAGCAGCACCTGCTGTACCGTTCCGGGCGAATATCCGGCTACAGTAAAACTGGAGGGTAATACCTTTTGTGTATAGGATGAGTCATTAACCCTGATAGAGGCTTCGCCGCCATGTATGGTGATCTTGTCATCCACCTTCGAGAACCGGGAAGTACTGCCTTTTATAGTAAGCTCCAGTGGATCATTGACTGGGTTTACTTTCAATTCTGCCGTTAAAGACACCGGCGAACCCCGGTCAACAAATTTAAAGTCGATGCTGTATTGGATGGCATCTTTATATTTATGCACCACATACGTTTCTTTACCTATTTTTTGCGCAAACTTGTGCAAAAAGAAAGTGCCGCTATCCGCGGGAATATTAGTTTGAGCCTGTGCATGTACAAAAAACAGCGAAATAACAATAAACAGGATGGGCTTTTTCATAGATGGAAAGGTATAGTAACAGGTATAATAAATGTACGACGAAATTTAAAGGTAACTAAAAAATAACTTTATACTGGCGAATTTGCAGAGCGTATGACATCAAGAAAATCCGGAGGGTGCTGACGCCGCAAAACTTTTTAAACCTTAAATTTTAACAAATTTCCGGTCTAAAACAGCGTAAAAACAGTTAAAAATTCATTCAAAACCATCGATTTTAACACTTTTTAACAAATTTCAGTGCGATTTTGATGCGTTTTGAAAAGTTTAAAAAGTATTAAAATATTGATTGTCAAATAACTAAAATACAAAAAAACTATTTTTTTGTCTCTTTCCTTTAACAAAACAGCCCGGTTTTCTCTTTTTTTAGAAAAAACCGGGCTGGTATTCACATAAAGATACGAAAATTAACGCTTAAATTCAACAGCCTTAAAAGCCCCGTTAATATTTAATATCCCTGAAAGTAATATTGATACGAGGGCCCGCCTCGCTGGTAGTTTTAGGGACCTGGTGCAGCCAGTAGTGCTGCGTTTCGCCCTGCATAATTAGCAGGCTGCCGTTGCTGAGCCCCATGGATACTTTGGCGTTTTTTTGCTGTTTGTGCTTAAACTGAAAAGTGCGTGTAGCCCCAAACGATGCCGACGCGATAACCGGGTTGCCACTCAACTCTTTTTCATTATCGCTGTGCCAGCCCATGCTATCCTCGCCGTTACGGTAAAAGTTGAGCAGGGCTGAATTAAACTGCTTATTGCATTGCTGCTCAGCGGCTTCTTTGATCTGAAGCAATAAGGGCGTAAATGGCAGGGGCGTATTCACCACGCCGGAGTAGGTGTAGGTTTTGTCGCCATCGGCGTACCAGGAAGTAAGTCGCGGAAAATTAACCGATTTCCCGTAGATCTTCATCTTATCCTGTTTCCACAGAATGGAATGTTTCAACTCATCAAACACATCATAAACGCCATCCTCCTGGTAAAAATTGGGATATAAGAATACCTCCCCATCAAACGGCAAAAGGTTATGACGGGCCGGGCTAAATATATTCAATTGATTATCGACGATCATTTTTTTAGAATCTTTCTTAAATAGAATCAAGAACTAAGAGTCAAGAATCAAGACAAAGCTCCAGGAGTTCCACATCTGCAAATTTAGACAAGGAATATGGATCACGGTTTAATATCATACACTATACTTATTGTTTCCTCGGCGCTGTTCGAAGTCTTTGACTTCGAACGATTATGCCGGTAGTTTGCAACTACCGATATCGCTTCATGTAGTCTAAAGACTACGAACATAGTCGTCCGAAGTCAGAGACTTCGGACAGCGCGTTTGTTATTTTTTGTTCTTTGCTCCAAAATCCTTGTTCCTTGTTCCAAAAGTCCTTGCTCCAAAATAAAAAAATCCGGCTTTGCAGCCGGACCTCTCATATTTATGTAATTGGTTTGAAATTCAATAATTATAGCTTTTCGCCGTGCTGGCTGATATCCAGGCCTAAAACTTCGTCTTCGGCCGAAACCCTTAGTGGCGATATCATATCGGTAATTTTAAGCAACAGTAAAGAGCCAAAGAACGAGAATATGGAAACACAAACTAAAGCCACTAACTGCACTAAAAACAAATGCGTTTCTCCAAAAAACAGGCCGTTACCGGTTGTATTGCCCGCGTTTACGTGCTGATTGGCAAAAACACCGGTAAGCAGCATACCTACCATACCGCCTACACCGTGGCAGGGGAATACATCCAGCGTATCATCAATAGAAGTACGTGTGCGCCATTCCACCACCAAATTACTTACTACAGCCGATATAATACCAATGGCCAGTGAATGCGGCACGGTAACAAACCCGGCGGCTGGTGTAATGGCTACCAGGCCCACTACAGCACCAATACAGGTACCCATAGCTGAAGGTTTGCGTCCGCGCAGCATATCAAAAAATATCCAGGTAATACCGCCCGCGGCCGATGCTGTGGTACTGGTTGCTAAAGCGGTAACGGCTAAAGCGTTGGCGCCAAATGCCGAGCCTGCGTTAAACCCAAACCAGCCGAACCATAAAAGCCCCGTACCGATCATCACATAGGTAATACGTGCAGGTGAGTGGTTAGCCTCGTTACGGCGTTTTAAATAGATGGCCGAAGCCAATGCAGCCCATCCGGCCGACATATGCACCACGGTACCGCCGGCAAAGTCCAACACACCAAATTTGGCCAGTATGCCATCGGGGTGCCAGGTACAGTGTGCCAATGGCGAAAATATAAATATCGAGAACAAGCAAAGGAAAATGATGTAGGAGTTGAAACGGATCCGCTCGGCAAAAGCACCGGTAATCAACGCGGGTGTAATGATAGCGAATTTCAGCTGGTACATAGCAAACAACAGCAGCGGTATGGTTGGCGCGGCTTTCCAGGTGGCGTTACCCAGCATACCCTTCATCATAAAATAGGTGGAGGGGTTACCGATGATACCATAAATGCTATCGCCAAAGGCCAAACTAAAACCAAATATGCCCCACAACACCGTAATGATCACCATACAAACAATGCTCTGTAACATGGTTGATATCACATTCTTTTTATTAACCATTCCCCCGTAAAAGAAAGCAAGACCCGGCGTCATGATCAAAACCAGGGCCGTTGACATCAGCATCCAGGCAATATCGCCGGTATTAAAATGAGGATCTCCGGATTTTTTGAATTCTACAGAAGGAAAAAGAAAAGTGAGAACTAAAATGACAAGAATTACTAAGAAAGGAAAATACCGCTTCATGGAAATATTAGAATTGCTTTGTAAAACGGCCTGAAAGTATGATTTTAATTATAAAAAAACGAAGAATATTAAGTTTTTGTTAAAAAATTACGAAAATTGAAAAATTAGAGGGATTGAAGTACCCAATGAGGAAAAATACCCAATAAAATAAGGATAAAACTTATGAATATTGATAAAACAAGCAAATTCACAGATTTTTTGTTGCTTATTTCGGCCATTTCCTTTCTTTTCAAAAATAAATTTAAAGGGATCTTGATGTAGTAAAACAGCGAAACAACCGTAGTTAAGGTCCCGGTAACCATCAGCAACATTAACCAAATGTTATGGGTTTGCTGATAAACACCATATACTGCCGAAAACACAAACAGCTTCCCGGTAAAACCGGCGGTTACCGGTAAACCGGTTAATGAAATCAGGATGATCACAAAGCAAACGGATGCTATTGGGTATTTAAGACCCAGCCCGCGATAGTCTTCCACATCTTCGGCACCGGTTTCGTTGGCAAAATAAGTAGCCAGCGCCAGGGCGCCAATATTAGCCAGCGCGTACACCAGTAAGTAATATGTTAATACCGATACACTTTGTAATGATAAAACAACAACCGCCATCAGCGCGAAACCGGTATGGCCAATGCTGGAGTAGGCCAGCATCCTTTTAATATTGGTTTGCAGCACCGCCGCGAAATTACCAGCTATCATGGTAATAATACCGATAACGGAAAACGCTATGCTCATATTAAAGCCGGTCCAAAGTCCCGTAAACATAAATGGCGAAAGGAAATTGATCAACAAGGCAAAGGCTGCTATTTTGGGTACGGTTGACAGGTATGCCGTAACCGGTGTGCTTGCGCCCTGGTACACATCGGGCACCCAAAAATGGATGGGCACAAAAGATAATTTAAACCCGATACCTATTAAAATCAGGATCATAGCAAAGGAGGTACTAATGGGATTAACACCCGACAACTGCTCAATGGTATGATGGAATATAATATCCAAAGAACCGCTAAAGCCATATAATAACGAGATACCATACAGCATCATAGCTGATGACGCCGCCCCGAACAATACATATTTTAAACCGGCCTCGGTACTGAAAGCATTTTCTGTACGATAAGCCACCATGAGGTACGAGGCTATAGAAACCATCTCGATAGCCAGGTAAATAGATAACAGATTTACCGCCATCACCATCAAATGCAAGCCGAACACGGATGCTATGGCTATAGAATACAGATCAGACAGACCCTTTTGATGACCGTTGAGCTTATTATCCCAGGTAAAATATAACAACAGGATAAACGACAGCAGATCAATGATCAGCTTAAAGAATATACCGCTGCGAATAAGCAGCAGCATATTACTGAATATCAAATGCCCGCCGTCAACCACCAGTGTAAACTGTTTCAGGTCAAGGTACATCACCAGTACTAAACCTGCGCAGGCTACTATCCGGCATAGTTTCAGGGAGTGCTTACCAAATATCAGGTCGGTTATCATCACCACAATAAACAGCGCTGCCAGGTAAACCTCGGGCATAAAAAAGGCTATGCTGCCAAAAACAGATGATAAAGACTCGGGTATATGGGGTAGCAGATCGTGCATTTTATTTTATTGAACTATTTAAGCTGTAAAAACTGAACGAAAGCCAATACCGAATCATTGATCTTATCAAAAACCAGCGAGGGCATAATACCTAAAGCCAGGGCTATCAGTGCCAGTGGGGCCAGTGTTAATTTCTCGCGCAGGTTCAGATCGGTCAGGGCTATTTTCCAAACTTGGCCCCCTTTTAATGATTCGGTACCGAAAAACATGCGCTGTAACGTCCATAAGAAATAGGCGGCGCTCAGCAATATACCTACCGAACCGCAAACGGCCATCCAGTAAGGCAGTAAACCATTTACCGAGGGCGATTTAAAGGCACCAGTTAAAGAGAATGCTTCGGCCACAAATGCCGAAAAGCCCGGTAAGCCCAAGGACGCGAAAAACGCGATCATCACAAAAGCAGTGTATTGCGGCATCAGCGTACCCAGTCCCCGGAAATGATTGATGCCACGGTCGTGCACCCTATTGTACAGTACGCCCACCAAAAAGAACAGCATGGTTGATAAAAACCCGTGGCTCACCATCTGCATTACAGCCCCGCTCACACCTTCGGCGGTTTGGGAGGCGATACCTAACAGTACAAAACCCATGTGCGATACGGATGAATAAGCGATCATGCGTTTCAGATCTTTCTGGGCCAGGGCATTGAAGGCTCCATATAAAATGGAGATCACACCGAGCAGTCCCAGCCAGAACGCGCCGGTAGTGGCTACTTCCGGGAAGATGCCTAAACAGATACGGATGATACCATACCCTCCTATTTTGAGTAGGATACCTGCCAGTATGATAGATACGGGCGTTGGGGCTTCCACGTGCGCGTCGGGTAGCCAGGTGTGTAAAGGCACCACAGGCACCTTAATGGCAAAAGCAATGAACAGTACCACAAAACCCACCGTTCGTGCCGGCATACCTAATATGGTTTGATGACCGGCTATAGAGAATATAGATTGCCCGCTGTAATTAGCCGGGTTCATCATTTGAATGATGTTAAACGTATGATTGCCTGTCGCGGGATCGGTAACCGAAAGGTACAAGCCCACCATCACCAGCAGCATAAATACCGAACCAAATAAGGTATACAGAAAAAACTTGATAGCCGCGTATTCCCTGCGCGCGCCGCCCCACATCCCGATGAGGAAGTACAGCGGTAACAGCATCAGCTCATAAAACAGGTAAAACAGGAAAAAATCTAAAGCGCAGAATACACCGATTACGGCCATGTCCAGCAGTAAAAACAACAGGAAAAACCCTTTGAGGTTACTCTTGATCTCCCATGACGACAGCGTAGCGATAACCAATACCAGTGAGGTCATCACCAGCAGACTGATGGACATGCCATCGATACCGACAAAATAATCGATCTGCATTTTGCCCATGCTGCCCAGGTTCAGGGAGATCCAGGGAAGTTTTTGTACAAACTGGAACTGATCTTCGTGATTAATACCGCCGTAAGCCGCACCCGTTTTAAAATACAGGTACATCCATATACTGATGCCTAATTGTATAAGCGTGGCCGTTAGCGTGAGGTACTTAAAGCTGCCCCGCACAGACGATGGCAGCACCATAATGATAAGGCCGAACAGTACAGGTACCAGTAATAGTAAGGTTAATATATTCATGCGAATTAAATATCAGAGTCAAGAATTAAGAATCAAGAGATAAGAGTCAAGAATCAAGAAAATAATAGTTGGTAATTATATTCCAATTTTAACCAGCCTCCCGGCTCTTGATTCTTGATTCTTATCTCTTGATCCTCTCTCTTCTTTCATCATATCAGTATTTTTAAAATAAACAATAGCAGTACAATTACCAGCATGCTAAACAGGTAATACTGTACTTTACCGCTTTGAAACTTACGTGCAAAATTGCCAATACTTTGCACTATAGCGGCTAATAAATGCAAAAATCCGTCGACGATATATTCGTCTGTCCAGGCGGCTAACCTGGCTACAGCACCGCTGATGCGCGCCAGAAGGTGTAAAAAACCATCCACAACGGTACGGTCGATCCAAAAACAGGCGCTGCCCAGGCGCAATACCGGGTTTACAATAATCCGTTTATATAAATTATCAATATACCATTGGTTATAGGATAAGCGGTAGAAATAGCCTCTTTGAGAGAAGGTAAAACCACTTTCCCGTACATATATCCGGTAAGCAGCAAACAATACCAGCAGGCTAATCACATTTACGCTGATGGGTACCAGTCTGTGATATATATCCTCACCAGTACTATGGGCTGATGATCTTAAACCTTCAAACAACCAGCTATGCTCATAGGAGAATGGATTAAAGGAAAACAGCGGAAATAAACAGCAAATAGCCAGTAATACCAAAGGCAAAGTAAACGGCCAGTTGCCATCGCTCAGGTGAAGTTTAACATCCGGATTATTTTTAAGCAGACGAAACTCGCCAAAGAAAACTTTGAATATCAACCGGCCTACATAGAATGCGGTAAGCCAGCTGGTCAACAGGGTCATCAGCGGGATGATTTTAAACCAGGCATTATGGCCGTCGCTCCATTCAAAGGCCTGGATCAGGATACCGTCTTTTGACAGATAGCCAGAAGTAAGCGGCAAACCCACCAGGGCCAATGCTCCTATAACAGCTGCTACAAAAGTAATCGGTAGTTTTTTACGCAAGCCACCCATGTTAGAGATATCCTGCGGATCGATATCCAGGTTGTTATCATCCTTAATGTGCTGCATCTGGTGGATCACAATACCAGCCACCAAAAACAGCAAACATTTAAAAAACGCGTGTGTAGCCAGGTGGAATAGCGATGAAGCATAAGCCCCTACCCCCATGGCCAATATCATAAAGCCTAACTGCGATATGGTAGAGTAAGCCAGGATGCGTTTGAGGTCGTTTTGTGTAAGCGCGATGGTTGCCGCCATAAACGCTGTGAAGCAACCGATACAGGCTAGTATGGTGAGCTCTGTCTGGGTGAACATGGGGTACACCCGGCCCAGCAAAAATACACCGGCGGCCACCATGGTTGCGGCATGGATGAGAGCTGATACCGAGGTAGGGCCTTCCATCGCATCGGGCAGCCAGGTATGCAGCGGGAATTGGGCCGATTTGGCTGCTATAGCTAAGAAGATGCCCACACATGCAATGTATTGCCAGAGGGCGGGTATCTGGCTAACCGGACCTGTCCATAAACCATTTTTTATAACGGATTGCGTGATTGATCCATTTTGACCGAATATGGTATCAACATCAAAAGTGTGAAACTGTGCAAACAGGACAATGATGGCGCTTAGCAAACCAATATCACCTACCCTGTTCATGATGAATGCTTTTTTATTGGCTTGTACGGCTTTGTCTTTAGTAAACCAGAAACCAATGAGCAGGTACGATGAAAAACCAACCAGCTCCCAAAAGGCATAGAACAAGATCAAACTATCCACCACCACTAAAGCCAGCATGCTGAAACAAAAGAAACTGAGGTAAGTAAAATAACGGCTGTACCTATCGTCGTGCTTCATGTAGGCGGTTGAATAGATATGTACCGGCAAGGCAATAACCGATACCAGCAACAACATCAGTACCGAAAGATTATTGAGCAGGATACCGGCATAAACCTGGGTTTGGCCAATGGTAAACCAGATGCGCTGGGCGTGTACCTGCGGATTATTCCATACCGTTGCAAACACCCGGGTTGATAATACACAGCTTAACAAAATGGCTATGGTTGAGATCCAGCCTGCGGCTTTGCTTTTTACGGGCATACAAAAATTTACCAAAGCAGCAAGCAGCGGCAATGCCACGGCAGCAACCGTATAGTTTAAACTTTGTATGGCGTGTAAAAAGTCTTCCAATTTATATTAGTATCAAGTAGTTAGTATCAAGTATCACGACTTTATCTGTCAATCTTTTGTTCATGTTTTTATATTTTTTAAATCATATATCTTTTTAAATACTTAAACTACTGCTTTCCAAATTTTTAATTCTTTAAAACCATGCATTTTCTGTCTTGATACTTGATACTAACAACTCGATACCAAACTCAGTCCCTCAATTTATTAATATCATTTGGATCGATGGTTTTGTACCGGCGGTATACGTTCAGGATAATAGCCAGTGCAACTGCTGTTGTAGCTGCCGCAAGTACAATGGCAAACAAGGCGAATATTTGTCCGCTGTTATTTACTTTATCATATTTACCAAAGGCAACCAGATTTAAAATAGCAGCGTTCAGAATCAGTTCAATACCTATCAATATTTGTATGGCATTGCGTTTAGAAACGGTCATGTACAAGCCTATGCAAAACAGGGCTGCGCTTACTACCAAAAAATCCGTTAGTGTGATCATGCTTTGCCCTCCTTACGTGATAAATGGGCCGCCCCTATCAAAGCTACCAGCAGCAAGATCGATATGGCTTCAAAGGGCAACAGGTAACGGGTCATTAAATTTACCCCGATATTATCAATCATGATATCTTTAGGAGTAATCTCGTTTTTAAGGCTGATCGCATCCCTAACCCATGGCAGATTATCCGCATCGGCCTTAAACAGCACATTAATCAATACAATAAAAAATACGGCTGCCAAAAGTATCGCGGGCAATTTCTTCATACTAAAAAACTTCCCTTCCTGTTTTTGCAATACGTTCAGGGTTTCTTTTCCAGAAAGCATAAAGGCAAACAAAATAAGCACCAGTATGCCTCCTACATAGATCACCACCTGGGTTACGGCCACAAAATCGGCCAGGGCCAGCACATATAAACCGGCCAGCGAAAACAGGGTAACAAAAAATACAAATATGCTGCGCACCAGATTTTTGCTGGAAGCCGCGTACAGTGCAGAAACTATAGCTATAAAACTCAGAAAATAAAAAAGTACGCGTACCAGGGTCATGCTTCGCCCTCCTTTTTTTGCATGGCGGCCAGTTTAGCTGCCTGCTTTTCGGCTTGCTGCTGATCAAACAAGGCTCGTTTTTCGGCAGCAACTTCCGGCGGCATGTCCGAGAACTGATAGGTGAGATCGCTCAGCTGAAATACCGTTTTATCATACTGGTTGGTCATCACGATGCACTCGGTAGGGCACACAATAGTACACAGGCCGCAGTACATGCATTTGGCCATATCGATATCAAACTTGGCGGCATACAAGCGTTTGGTGGTTCCATCAGATGTTTGGCCGATGGCTTCCGTAGCCTTGATCGATTCAATGTCGATACAATTAACCGGGCATACTTTGGCGCACAGATCGCAAACGATACAATCATCCATCTCCACATCCAACTGATAACGCCCTACTTCGGGAACGGGTAATTGTTGCTTGGGATATTGAATAGTGTTGGTACCTTCCAATTGTTTAAAGTAATTATCGTCGCTTACGGTCGTGATCTTTCTGGCCGCATTGGAGGCAAAAAGATGCTTCACGGTAAGGCTTAAACCTTTCCATGCCGTAGTAAAACCGTTAATTAATCTTTTAAACATCGACCGTTGATTTGTATGATTACGTTGATTTCGCTGATTTTTTGCCTTGATTTTGTCTGAACCTTGATTTTGAACTATTATTTATTTTTATTGGTGTTCAAGAGGGCTTCGCCGTTTATTAGATTCAGGGATTATCTTGAATTCTTTCTTTTTATTTGTTCTTTATTTTTTGTCCTTGTTCCAAAAGTCTTTATTCCTTGCTCCAAAAATCCTTACTCTCATAATCACATTAGCCACAAACGCCACACGCCCGATATCAGCATGCAGGCAAAAGCCAGTGGGGTGAGCACTTTCCAGCACAGGTTCATCAGTTGGTCGACCCGGAAACGGGGCAGTGTCCACCTGATCCACATTTGTACGGCTACCAGGCCAAGCGTTTTCAGGCTTACCCAGAATATTCCCCAGGCCATGCCTGTTGTCCACGTGGCCAGATGTGCTGGCCCTATGTTAGGGAATGGTGTATTCCAGGCACCCAGAAACAAGATAACCCCGATCATGGATACCAGGAACATCATTGAATACTCTGCTAAAAATACCAGGGCAAACCTGATGCCAGTAAATTCGGTATGGAAACCTGCCACCAGTTCCGATTCTGCTTCGGGAATATCAAAGGGTGCGCGATTACTTTCGGCCAGTGAAGCTATAAAATAGATTACAAAAGCAATGATCAGGTGCGGGGCACGAAATATGTTCCAGCTAAACAAGCCACCTATTTTCGAAACATCCCAAAAGCCAGCGAACTTTATTTTTTCGCCCGCCAGGATGCCTTGCTGCATGGCTACATCCTGCAGATTGAGCGTTTGCGCTATCATCACTACCGATATAATGGCAAAGCCTGCAGGTATCTCATACGAGATGATCTGCGCGGCAGAGCGCATAGCGCCCAAAATAGAATATTTGTTGTTTGATCCCCAACCCGCCATCAGGATGCCCAGTGTTTCGACAGAGATGATGGCAAAAATGTAATATATACCCAGATTTATTTTAGAGGGGATAAGACCCGGAGCCCAGGGCAGGGCGGCAAAACCCATATAAACAGCAATAAAAATCACTGCCGGCGCTAGCATAAACAACCACTTATCGGCAGCAGCCGGAATGATGAGTTCTTTCTGGATCATTTTTAATATATCGGCCAGCGTTTGGAGCGAGCCAAACTTACCGGTTTCCGTTGGCCCCAGCCTGTCTTGTATAAATGCCGAAATTTTACGCTCGGCGTAAACACCAAACAGCGCAAAAAAGGCCGAAAAACTAAACAACCCAATAGCTACAATAAAATATATGAGATAAGTATTCAAGAGGCCTGTTTTGCTTAAACCGCAAACTTACTAAATGTTATAATATTTTAGGCCGGTAAGTTATATTAAGTTGGTGGGGATTGTGGAGTAGTGGGTGGTGAATAGTAAGTAGTGAGAGGTGAGTAGTTAGTTTTTTTCTGAACCCTGGTTTATCACCTGTTGTTTGTTTTCAATTGTGTTCTAGAAGGCTCCGCCGTTCATAGGATTTTCACTAATTATTTTTGCGGTGTTTAAGAGGGCTCTGCCGTTAAGGGATTCTCAGGATTTTTGTCTAAATTGTTGGTCATTTTTCACTCACCACTCAGCATTTCACCAAATCATTGGCTGATATAAAAGTTGATTTTACAGGGGCCGAGAAAAATACGGAGGCATGATGATCAAAATCGACCGTATCATCTGTTGTGGTAAAAAACGCCTGAGTTTTATTCCGCGTTACCTTGCTTTCTATTTCGGGATGGCGCTGCAGGTAATCAACCAGGCTTTTAGCAACGATATCGCCCTGGGCCACTACTTTAACATGCGCAGGCAGGTTAGCCTCTATTTTTTGCTGGATAAGGGGGTAATGGGTACAAGCCAGTAAAATGGTATCAATTTGCGGTGATTGTGCCATGATCTGATCCAGGTACAATTTCACAAAATAATCAGCTCCGGGCTGATCATACTCGCCGTTCTCAATCAGCGGAACCCAAAGCGGGCAGGCCTGCTGATGAACTTTAATCTCTGGAAAAAAATGCTGGATCTCCAAAAGGTACGAACCCGATTGCACGGTTCCTTTAGTACCTAGTACGCCAATTTCTTTAGTGCTGCTGTAATTGCCTATAACCTCGGCTGTTGGGCGTATCACACCCAGTATTCTTTTGGCAGGATCAACTGTTTTAAGGTCTTGCTGCTGTATAGTGCGCAGGGCCTTAGCCGAAGCGGTATTACAGGCTACGATGATGAGTGGGCAGCCCTGTTCAAAAAGCCATTGTACACATTCCCAGGTATACTGGTGAATAGTGGTAAACGAGCGGTTACCATACGGAGCCCGGGCATTATCGCCCAGGTATATATAGTCATACTCCGGAAGCTGTTCAATAATTGATTTAAAAACAGTAAGGCCGCCAAAGCCCGAATCGAAAATACCTATAGGTTGACGCATCCAATTATTGAATTAGTGATTTATTTATCTGAATCAGAATTTACAGCATTTTAAAATGATCAGAATTATTTTTGGAAATTCTAAAATTCTGCAAATTTTGATCCAGACATACACAAAAATAAAAAAAGCGTCACGTAAATACGCGACGCTTTTTTTAAATGACTAATAATTGATATTTATTTTAATCCCAATTTCAATTTTACAGCGGCCAGCAGGTCGTCAGCATCCGGAGATACTAATAAACTTACTTGTGAAGAATCCAATACGTAAGCGTATCCTTTTTCTTTGGCAACAGCACTAATAGCAGTAGTGGCCTTATCAATTAATGGTTTAGTCAGTTCCTGTTGTTTTTGCTCAACTTTCTGACGGGCATCATTTTGATAATCCTGCATACGTTTTTGTATATCCTGTATTTCAGTTCCTTTTGCGCTACGCACCGCATCTGTCATAGTAGCTTGATTTTTTTGGAAATCATTGCCTTTTGTAGTCAATTCATTGTTCATGGTGGTTAACTGATCAATAAAAGTTTTTTGATAAGCCTCCATTGTGGTTTGTATAGTTTTAGTTTCAGGCATCATATCAATTAATTTATTAAAATTAATATGCCCGATCTTAGTCTGCGCATTGGCAAAGTTGCCCGCAAATAACATACCTACTGCAACTAAAGCAACTTTAAATAGTTTTTTCATTTTTCTTGTCCTGTGTTTAATAATAGTCTGTTTATTTAATCAAAAATTTATTTAGCAAATACTCCGGGTTTAAGCCCCAATTTGGTTATTACATCATCGCTCCTATTGTAGCGTGGGTTAGCATACAGCATAATTACTTCGCTGTTTTTATCAAATATCATATCCAGGTTGTCGCCTTCGGCAATTGCTTGTACAGCTTTAGACACCCGATCCTGGATTGGTTTAATCAAAGCGTTACTCTTTTGTGAAAGTTCCCCATCGGGTCCGAATTTTTGACGTTGAAAATCCTTAGCGGCTTTTTCTTTATCAACAATTTCGGCCTCACGGCGCTTTTTCATATCGGCCGTCATTAAAACCTGATCGGCCTGGTAGGCTTTGTACAGACGGTCAATTTCCTGAAAACGGCTGTCAACTTCTTTTTGCCATTGATCAGATAATGCTGCCAGCTGTTTTTGTGATGAGGCGTATTCGGGCATATGTTTTAATATATACTCCGAATCAACGTAAGCAAAACGTTGCGCATAAGCTCCCGTAATTGCTGTTAACGTTAAAAACGCTATTAAAATTATCTTCTTCATATATCGCTGTGCAAATTAATTAAATCCGCCGGATAAACTTTGAGAAATTGTAAAATGGAATTGGCCCCTGTTTGCATCAGGCTGCCCTGGTATTTTATCAAATCCGTAGCCATAATCTAATCCAAGCAAGCCAAATATAGGTAAAAATATCCTTGCTCCAACACCCACTGAACGCCTTACGTTAAACGGATTGAACTGACTAAAGCTATTCCAAACGTTACCACCTTCGGCAAAAGCCAGTAAGAATATGGTAGCTGATTGGCTGGCAATTACCGGGTGACGCAGCTCCATAGTGTATTTATTATAGATGGTGCTACCAGTGTTTGTTTGATCATTTTCGGTTGATCCCTCGGGAACTATCGAGAAGTTTTGATAACCTCTTAAGCCGATGATCTCGCTACCCTGTAAAAACTGGTAGCTTTGCATACCATCACCACCTAATTTAAAGCGCTCAAACGGCGAAGGGCCTACATCTTTATTATACATGCCCAGGAAGCCAAATCTTACCTGCGACATCAGTACGAATTTACCAACCAGTTTAGAGAACCACTGTGCATCATACTTAAATTTATAATATTCCACAAAATGGTAGCGCTCTTCTGGAGTTGCTATTTTGTAGTTGATATTATTAAACAATGAGTATGGCGGTGTTGCCTGTATGGTAAGCTTCATATTTGAACCCTGCGTTGGGAAAATAGGCACATCAATAGAGTTACGGCTTAATTCCTGGGTTAACTTAATGTTGTATGAGGTACCATTGGTAAATAAATAGCCGGTATAGTTATCCAGGTTGTAATGGTCAACATTTAACGAGTAGTTTAACTGGAAGTAGTTATCGGGCCATTTTAAACGTTTCCCCAATGTTACACCAATACCGTTAATACGCAGGTTGTTATACCTTGGATCTGTTTTAGCAAAATACTGCCCGGTTGAGCTACCTTGTGTATAAGCCGATAAGGCAAAATAAATAGGCTTTTTACCACCTAACCAAGGCTCAGAGAAGGTGAACGAGAAGTTTTGATAGGTACGACCGCTTGACTGCCCACGTAAGCTCAGTTTCTGACCATCGCCTTTTGGCAGCGGTTTGTATGCTTTGAGGTTGAAGATGTTTCTTAACGAGAAGTTATTGAATGTTAAGCCCAGCGTGCCCACCAGTTGGCCGCCACCGAAACCGCCCGATAACTCGATCTGATCTGAAGGTTTTTCAACTACATTGTAAACCAAATCAACCGTACCATCCTGCGGATTGATGTTAACCGGTTTCGGTTCTGTTTTTTGCTCATCAAAGTTACCCAGCTGACCAATTTCGCGTGAGCTGCGGATCAATAACTCTTTGTTGAATTTTTGACCTGGCTTGGTTTGTATCTCGCGCATAACCACTTTATCATTGGTTACATCGTTACCTTTTAAGCTTACACGGTTAATGGTGTATTGCGGGCCTTCATAAACCCGAATGTCCAGATCAACCGTATCATTATAAACTTTAACCTGCACCGGATCGGCAGTGTAGGTTAAGTAGCCATCATTAAGATACAATGACGAAACATCATCGTTGCTTGGGGTTGGGCCTACCAATCTTTTGTTCAGCTCATCTTCGCTAAATACATCACCTTTTTTAACGTGCAAAATCCTGTTCAATAACTCAGTAGAGTATTTGGCATTACCAGACCATTTCACATTACCAAAGTAATATTTAGGGCCTTCGTAAACTTTAATTTTTACGTTAACCGTAGTTGCATCATTACTCCATACAGAATCGCTCACGATCTCGGCGTCACGGTAACCTTTACCCTGCATTGATTCCACCAGGCTTTGCTTGTCTTCTTCGTATTTATCCTGCTTGAATTTTTTAGAACCAAACAGATTATACCATTTGCGCTCCCGTGTTTTTTTCAGAAAACCCTTCAGCTTTTTTGATGAAAATGCCTTGTTGCCTTCAAAAACAACCTGATTTATTTTCACTTTGGTTTTCTTATCAATAGCCACATCCAATATCACACTATTGGCATCTCCCGGATCCTTACGCTGGGTAAGTTTTACAGTTGTGTTCAGGAAACCTTTTTCGCCAAAATGTTTTTTGATGATGGCGGTTGTTGTATTTATTAAATTTTCGTTAACGATTTTCCCGGTACGATCATTCAGCTTTTTCTGTACATCTTCAATTTCACCTTTACGTATACCTGTAATATGCAGGCGCGATAAACGCGGACGCTCAGAAACAGCTATCTCCAGGTAAATGGTATCCTGGTTAATTTTAGTAATGTTTAACTGTACATCATCAAATAAGCCCTGAGAGTATAGTGTTTTTATAACCTCGGCATTACGTTCGCCCGGCAGGTTGATACGATCGCCTTTGGTTAATTTTGAAAGCTGTATCAAAATATCCTTATCCAGATATTTTGCCCCACTCACAGAAATACCTCCAATAATATAATCCCGGGGATTAAGATAACTTAAACTATCAGCCGGTATCGATTTTGTCAATGGTGCTCTCTGAGGATTGGAAACCTGGGCAAACGCGGAGGTAACAAAAACAGAGAAAAGAATAGCAAAAAGAAATTTATACATTCGAATATTTTAGTGGGCTAAAATTAATTTATACAGTTGTTAAAAAGTGTTAAAAGAAAAAATTTAGTTAACTTGCTCACTTGTCTTCCCAAAACGACGCTCCCGTTTCTGGTAATCAAGTATAGCTTCATACAAATCTTCCTTTCTAAAGTCGGGCCAAAACTTAGGTGTAAAATACAGCTCAGCGTAGGCAATTTGCCATAATAAATAATTACTTATGCGGTATTCGCCGCTTGTCCTGATCAATAATTCAGGGTCGGGCATGTCACCAGTAAAGAGGTTATCCTCAAAAACATCTTCATTGATATCAGCAATCTCCAATTCGCCGTTTTGCACCTTTACGGCTATATTTTTGGCTGCACGTACAATTTCGCGGCGCGAACTATAGCTTAGTGCCAGCGTAAGCACTACGCCTGTATTTCCCGCCGTTTTTTCCATTGCACTGTTAAGTTCCCTAATGCATTTTTCGGGTAACATATCCAGATCGCCTATGGCATTTAGTTTAATGTTATTTTTCATGAACCCGGCTATTTCTTTATGAATAGTACTTACCATTAATTCCATAATGGCCATAACCTCCAGCTTGGGCCGGTTCCAGTTTTCGGATGAAAATGTATAGAGCGTAATGTATTTTATACCTAATTTATCAGCGCCTTCAACAACATCCCTAACAGATGTTACACCATTATGATGGCCAAATACTCTTAATTTGCCTTTTTCTTTTGCCCAACGACCATTACCATCCATAATAATGGCAACATGCTTTGGTAGCCTTAACAAATCAATCTGATCCAAATATCCCATACTGTTCATTATCAAAAGCTACTCTGTGAATGTCTGCAAAAGACATACTGATGTTTCAATTTTATCAATACTGTGACTAACTAAATAGTTGTTTAACGCAAATACTCAAAAATAGCACCTGACCACACAATTGTAAAAATTCAAATTGCCGGTTTTTTCAGGGTACAAAGGTAAAACTTACTTTGTATTTTTTTAGTATGCAGCAGGAAAAGAAAATGTTATTATCAATAATGTACTAAAATGATACAAAAAGCACACAAATAACAGGTTAAGTGGGGATTTATTACACTTATTTAAACCTCAAATTTAAAAGCCGGGCATCAAAAATCGTCGGATGATCATGATGCCCGGCCTTTAAATCTGCTTATTTTAGGTCGTAAAACGGATGGTGCTAATAAATTCCTTTTTGTTTGAGCATGTCGGTGTCGTGCGGATCAATATCCACAATAGCATAGGTAAACACATTGGTTATAGTAAGCTCATCTAAAACATTAACCAGGTTATTATATACTGCATGATCGGATGGTTTTACCAGTACGATCATACCTTTACCTGTTTTGTCATATACTGATTTACCGGTTTCGAGCAGTACTTTACGGATACCCCTTTGATTAAAGCCCGTAACAGTTGGCGCAATGAGCGGACTTTTCAATTCGCCAAGGTAGTACATCAACTGATTGTTTTTTCCCAGGCATACGGTAAGGCTGCGGCTTGCCGGCACTGGATCACCTGAGCCCACGGGCATGGCTAAATCCATCGCTTTGGGCTTTGCCAGGGTGGTGGTCATGATAAAAAAGGTGATCAGCAGAAACGCCAGATCAACCATAGCGGTAAGGTCTACCCGAAGGTTCATTTTTTTTCGTTTGTGTGCCCCGCCTGCTTTTGGTGTTGAAGGATTTAACTCGGCCATGATCTTAAAGTTTAAGGTTAAACATAAATACCAACTATAATTAGTAGTTATAGATTAAACGTAAAATTTAATTCTAATATTACATATAAAACAAAATTTAATTTTGTTTTATATGTAATAAACCATAGAAGTTAATAGTAGCAGCGCTGCGTAACAAAGGTATAGGAGATGGTAAAGCCTAAAAAGAAATAAGTATCACGGGGTTTAAAATCTCCACGCTGGACGCCTATCGCGTTTTGAGGCTTGCCTACTTCACCCGAACGATCGGCCAGGGCCCTGGAGTAATCATTTGGCAATTGGCCCGGATTGGCGTACTTACCGCTTACGTCATCCAGATAATCGGTAAAAGTGTAGCGGTAACCCAAATCGCCGGCAACCGTCCATTTAGTATTAAAATTATATTTTATACCCACACCATACGGAATTACAATAGTGTTTTTACCGTATGTGGGTTCATTTTCTGTTCTTAATTGTCTTAACCCGTATGATTGTCCGTTATAATTAGCACGTGGGGCATAAGAGGTTATACCAACACCCGTGTATATATATGGTGTGTATTTATGCGGACCAGCATCGGGGATGTAATTCATAAAATTAAACTCGCCAACAAGACTAAGCTCTTTTAAAGGATCATTGAAACTCAAATTACGGTCACGGAACTGCTGACTGCTTGATTTGCTGTCATCGGCACTGATCTTACCGTAGGTAAAATTCAGTTTTGCCGAAAAATAGCCATCGAAATTGCGTGCTACAAATAAGCCGCCTGAGATACCGCTTATTTTAACCGGGTTGTTTGGGTTAAGATCGCCGATATACCCTGCACCGCCGAGAGTACCGCCAACTTCCCAGGTTTGAGCCTGCAATTGATAGGATATCAATAAAAAAAATAGAAGTGTTAAAAATTTGGGCATTAAGCAAATTTAGTAATTACGGGCGTCTAAGCCCCATAATAATTTGTTTCTTAACGTGGTTAAGTAACTTTCATTATTTAAACGTACCAAATTCAGCTGAAAATCAGCTTTTTGAACGTGGAATTTAACAGTTTGATCCAATGCAGCCACGCGCGAATCGCATGATACCAGGTAATTTGTACTGCGGCTCTCCACCTCAAAACACAATTTACTGCTATCGGGTATAATGATAGGCCTTACATTCAGGTTATGGGGCGATACCGGAGTTAATACAATACTGTTTGATTGCGGGAAGATAATAGGTCCGCCGCAACTTAATGAATAAGCGGTTGACCCGGTTGATGTTGATATAATAATACCATCGCCCCAATAGGAGTTTAAAAATTCGTCATTCAAAAACACGTGGGTAATGATCATAGCGGCATCATCGCGCTTATGGATAGTTACATCGTTGAGCGCGAAATTATCGTCGCCAAAAATTTTCATAGTTGAATCAATGGTCAGCAACTCGCGGCAATCCAGAGAAAATTCTTTGTTTACCACCGCGTGTATAGCCGCGGTGATATCATTTTTATTGATACTGGCCAGAAAACCGAGCCTGCCAAAATTGATGCCGATCACCGGAATACCAGAATCGCGGATAACCGTTACCATATCCAGCAGGGTACCATCTCCGCCAAGGGTTAAAAAAAGATCAATAAACCCTTTTATGGAATTGGTATTTTCGAGCACATTATATTTTACACTGCTTATTTTATCCTGCAGATATTCATGCAACTGGTGATGGACATATATGTCGACATTATGCTGTGCCAGGTTATCAAATACCTGCTGAATATATGGTATTACAGACGGATCATTAAACGGTCTGCCGTAAACTGCTATCTTCATTTGTTGGTTGGTTCATTTGCTGATTGGTTCATTAGTTCATTGGTCTTTTATGGTTGAGGCCTTACCAATAAATTTTAAATATGCGTTTAATTTGATATGGATTATTTGAAGTTTTTCAAATAACACATTGAACTGATCATCATTTATAAGTTTTCTGTTTAAAGATTTTTTTAACCATCCTTTTGTTTCTAAAATTGATCCCCGGCTAAAAAAACAAAAGTTTCTATTTTCCTTGTAATGATACCGGCCATAACCTTCAGCAATATTAGCACTTATTGAATCAGCTGCGCGTACGATTTGTTTCCCTATAGTATCTTTTGCAAAATAATCCCATTCACCTACTAATATCCAAATCTCATCGCTAAAACTTTCAGCTAACTGATATACTTCTAACTCCTCAAGGTTATAATAACTCATGGATATTTATTATTGAACTATTTACCAATGAACAAATAAACCATTGAACAAATGAACTAATTACAAATTAAGGTAATTCATGAGTGAGTCGTACCGGTCTTTCGCGTTATCGTTGTTATCGGTATTGTTAAAAGTAGCTTTTACATCGTACTCGTAACGCAAAAAGGTGGCTATTATAGCCGAAATATCCTGTTTGTTTACTTTCAGGGTCACTTCCATCTTGGTGGAATCGGGGAAAGTTTGCACGTATGAACTGAGTATCTGGGCATTGTCCGACTCCACAATTTGTGCCATGTGAGCCAGCGAGTTATTTTTATTACCAATCTCCAATACGATGATACCGCCTGGCTCAGCCACCGCTGTGATCTTTGCAAAATATTCGGTAATAGCATTAATGGATATCAACCCAAGATAGTTACGCTTAGCATCAAGCACCGGTATAACAGTAAGCTGGCGCTCATAAAACATGCGTATTACATCGTATATATGCTGATCTTCGAGCACATACGGGTTTACCTGCGATAAGGCCAGTGCCCCAACAGCAGTTTGGTAATCGCTTTCCCCTACCAGGTCATCCTCGGCTACCAGGCCCAAAAACTGCTCTTCATTCACAATAGGCAAATGCCTGATGCGGAACTCTACCATGCGGTCAAGTACTTTCTGTATCGTATCAGAAGTGTGTACCGGCGGAATCGTGTCTGCCATCAGTTCAATTGCTATCATGATATTAAACTTTTAGTTTTTCCAAAAATCCAGTTAACAACCTGTTAAACTCCTGCGGGCGCTCCATCATTGGCGCGTGTCCGCATTTATCTATCCAATGTAATTCGGCATTAGGCAAAAACTCATTAAACTCTAAAGCCACTTCGGGCGGCGTTATTTTATCATCCTTACCCCATATCAAACATACCGGAAGATCCATTTTATGCAGATCCTTTTTCATGTTATGACGGATAGCCGATTTTGCCATAGCCAGCAACCTTACCACACTGTGCCTGTCGTTAATTAACTTATATACGTCATTAACCAGCTCATCGGTTGCCACAACAGGGTCATAAAAAGTATATTGCACTTTTTCCCTTACAAAATCAATGCTCTCGCGCCTTGGGAACGAGCCCCCAAACGCGTTTTCGTATAAACCAGAACTACCGGTTAATACCATGGCCTTAATATTTTCAGGGTGAGCTAAAACATAAATCAAAGCCACGTGCCCGCCCAGCGAATTACCAAGTACCGTTATGTTGCTTAACTGTTTAAACTTTATAAATTTATGTACAAATTTTGAAAGACTCTTTACACCCGTGGTTATAAGAGGCATATCATAAATTGGCAGTATAGGTATAATAACACGATATTCTGACTTGAACTCTTTAACAACATCTTCCCAATTGCTCAGCGCCCCCATTAAACCATGTAACAACAACAATACCTCACCTTCGCCCTCATCTATATAACTAAACCCGTGTTCCTCTTTAAGCACGAAATCCATATAATGTTCTGATATTAATTTTTTAAATTTTCTATACCGAAATCAAATTCAGTATAAATTCTATTATTCCGGCATAAAATTAGTTTATTACGGATGAGTTACAACAATTATAGCAATAAATTTCTAAGTCTTGAGTCACAAGTTTTGAGTCTTGAGTTCTGCGTCTGAAGTTCTGAGCTTAAAAGCATGTTAGCGACTTAAAACTCAACACTCAGAACTTAAAACTAACCTAACAACTGCCTTACTACTTCTGATATGGTTTTGCCATCGGCTTTACCGGCAAGTTCTTTATTGGCAGCTCCCATTACTTTGCCCATATCGCTGGTTGATGTTGCACCCAGCCGGCTGATCAGTTCCTGCAGATAGCCTTCAATTTCAAAACGGGTCATCTGTTGCGGCAAATAAGGTTCAATCACCTTCATTTCTTCCATCTCAATCTCGTAAAGATCTTCGCGGTTTTGAGTTTTGTAGATATCCGCCGATTCTTTACGTTGTTTGATCAGCCTTTGAAGTACTTTGATCTCTGCTTCGGCAGTAAGTTCTTCAGCCGCCCCTTTTTCGGTTTTAGCTAACAGCAAAGCCGATTTTATTGCGCGAAGCCCCCTTAAACGATCGGCCTGCTTGGCCAGCATAGCCAGCTTAATATCCTGGTCTATTTGATTTATTAATGACATTTTTTAATTAGTGAATTATTGCGTTTTGAATTAGTGATTTGTGAAAATAGTATTATTATTTCATCATCTGCACATCTGAAATTTGCACATCTACACATTTAACCTCTTATTTTCTGAATATATTGCCCGCCGTGGCCTGCGCGGTTGGCATAATCACCATATCGTTAATATTCACATGTGCAGGGCGCGATGCTACAAACCATATAGTTTCGGCAATATCATCAGCGGCAAGCGGTTCGAAACCTTCGTATACTTTTTTAGCCCTGTCTTTATCTCCTTTGAAACGGACTTCTGAAAACTCGGTTTCTACCGCTCCCGGATGTACCGCTGTAACTTTTATACCATACGGCAACAGGTCAATACGCATCCCTTTATTTAAAGCATCAACCGCGTGTTTGGTTGCACAATATACATTACCATTGGCATACACTTCTTTACCAGCTATAGAACCCAGGTTAATGATATGGCCATAGCCGTTACTAATCATCCAGTTGGATACTACACGGCTTACATAAAGCAAACCTTTCACATTGGTATCAATCATGGTGTCCCAATCATCATAACTGCCATTTTGTATGGGATCAAGTCCCTGGCTCAATCCGGCGTTGTTGATCAATACATTCACTTTTTTCCATTCGGCAGGTAAGCCTTCCAGGTTTTCAACCACTTGTTCCCGGTTGCGCACATCAAATGACGATACCGCAACCTCCACATTATATTTATCATTTAAATGATGGGCAACCTTTTCCAGGCGGTCAAGCCGGCGGCCAGTCAATATCAAATTATAGCCTTCGCGGGCAAATACATGTGCGCAAGCCTCGCCAATACCGGCGGTAGCTCCTGTAATTAAAGCAATTTTAGTCATGGTACGTAAATAACTATTGCGGCGAAATTATGTTTTTTACTTTAAACTATTGTCGGGCAGGGGTAATGAAGTTGGGTTGGAAAATCGCTAACTTTCCTTTATGTCATTGCGAGGAGGGACGACGAAGCAATCTCGTAGCTATTCTTCTCGATAAGAATCCGAGGAGATTATTAATGTTGTTAATTGTTTTTTAGGTATTAATGAGCTCCCTATGGTCGGTTGTCCACGCTTCACTCGCAATGACATGATTTTTATATAAAGCGTGTGTGGGCTCACTATTCAAAAAACAGGCTGAACATAATGGTATGCAGCGATAATTTACTGATAGGTGCCGAGAATGGCTGATTTTCGGGGAGCAGCACATTACCAAAGGAATTGGATATCTTGATCTCTGGCGAAAGTTTAAAAAACTCAAAATAGATATCGCAACCTAAACCAGCTTCGTATGAACCATAACCACTCACATTTTTAACCAGCTTATCCATCAGGTCAAAGTTAGCGTCATTCTTTTTGGCTGCGATGGAGTGGGAGTATTTAACCCCTCCCAGCATATAGGCTCTGAAATTACCTAACCTGTCTGATTTTAGCTTAAACGACAAAGGCGCATCAACCGTGGTTGTTTGAACCTTCTTAGTGACATCCGGGTTTTGAGTGGGATCCTGATAGGTATAAGTCAGATCCCGGTCGGCAAAAACCAGTGATGGTGTAAAACGCACTTCCAAGTGGTCGGTTAAACTATAACGGGTAACAAAGCCAACCGCAAAACCGGGCGTACTTTTGGAGCTGATACTGTTTAAAGGACTGGTTAAATATTGGCCATTATCAGGATTGGTAAACGGAGTACGCCAGTTTGGCTTTTTAACGATCTTAAAATCGCTGCTTACGTAAGTAAAACTAAAACCAAAGCTAAAATCCTGCAGATCGGCCCCACCACCCCATGCAGGTACCCTATCCTGCGCAAACAATAAATTGCTGCCAAGCATCAGTATAAATACAATCAGGTACCGTTTTAAACTCATTTTTATTTAATGCCTGTATATATAGAACATATACCAAACAACAATGGCCGGTGTTTAGTATTTTTAAAACCAACTTTATCCATTAAACCAACAAAACTTTTTCCATCCGGAAAAGCCGCTACCGATTCCGGAAGGTAGGAATAAGCCCTTGCATCCTTACTGAACAGTTTACCAATTCCAGGCGTAATATAGTTGAAATAAAAATTATACAACTGTTTTACCGGGAACACGCGGGGTTTTGAAAACTCCAGCACCACTGCTTTACCTCCAGGTCTTAACACCCTTTGTATATCGGCCAGGCCTTTTTCAAGGTTCTCAAAATTACGCACACCATAAGCTACCGTAACCGCGTCAAACTCATCGGCCTCAAAAGGCAGCTTCTCCGAATCACCCAGTTTTACTTCAAACTTGTCGCTAAGGTTACGTTTCTGTATCTTCTGCTCGGCAATATCCAGCATTCCGCGCGAAATATCAACACCAATTATTTTTTCGGGATTAAGCGCTTTTAAAGCCTCAAAAGCGAAATCACCGGTACCGGTGGCTACATCCAGTATCAGTTTGGGTTTATCCTTTTTTAATTCGTTGATAGCCTTTTTACGCCAGATGATATCGATCCCCAATGACATGAAATGATTAAGGAAATCATAAGTTTTGGATATATTGTTGAACATATCGGCCACCTGTTCTTTTTTGGTGGCCTGCTGATCATGGTAGGGAGTTATAGTTTTGCTCATTTGTATAATGAGGGCAAAGATAATGATTGTATATTGATAGTTGATGGTTCATAGATCATAGTTCATGGTAGCTGCTAATTGGTTGATGATTACATTTTTCTTCTTCTTTTCTATGATCAATGAACCATCAACTACGGTCTATGAACTATTAACTATGATCCATGAACCACAAACTATGAACTATCAACTCAATTCATTAATTTTAAAAACCAATTATTACCAAAATAAGTGAACAGGTTTATTCTCCTTAAAAGATAACCGGGGTTCATTAGTGCTCTTTAAATTAATTATTGTTATAAAATTCATTTCCTGATCTATGAAAGAAAAACAAGAATCGTCGCGCCGCAGCTTTATTAAAAAGTTAGCCACTACCACAGCTGCCGTTGCCGCGGGTACCAGCGTGTTTGCTGCTGACCATCCGCTAAAACCTTTTTCCATACTGAAAAGGCCATTAGGGCACAGTTTAAACGACCAGATCAACATCGCGTTGATTGGCGCCGGCGGTATGGGTACACAAGATGCCATTGTGGCCCTGCAAATTCCGGGGGTAAAGCTGGTGGCCGTTTGCGACCTATATGACGGCCGGCTCAAAGATGCCAAAACCCGCTGGGGCGCCGATATTTTCACCACAAAAGTTTATAAAGAGATACTGAACCGCAAGGATATTGACGCGGTAATTATTGGTACGCCCGATCATTGGCACCAGCAAATATCTGTTGATGCCATGCACGCTGGCAAACACGTGTATTGCGAAAAACCTATGGTACATGGCATAAGCGAAGGTCCGGCCGTGATCAAGGCTCAAAAGGAAACCGGTAAAATTTTCCAGGTGGGCAGCCAGGGCGTATCATCATTAGGTAACGAGAAAGCACACGAACTATTAAAAAGTGGGGCCATTGGCGAGCTAAACTACGCCGAAGGTTTCTGGGCCCGCCGTGAGCCGCTGGAAGTTTGGCAATACCCAATCCCTGATGATGCTTCGGCGCAAACGGTTGATTGGGAAACTTACATCAGCAATACCAAGAAACGCGATTATGATTCCAAGCGCTTTTTCCGCTGGCGCAATTATACCGATTACGGCACAGGTATGGCCGGTGATCTGTTTGTACACCTGTTCTCCAGTCTTCATTTCATAACCGATTCTGTTGGCCCTAATAAGATCTATGCAGCAGGCGGGCTCCGTTTCTGGAACGACGGCCGCGAAGTTCCCGACGTATTGTTAGGTACTTTTGACTATGGTAAATCGGCAGCCCATCCAGCCTTTAACCTATCCTTACGTTGCAACTTTGTAGATGGTACCAGCGGCACCACTTACCTGAAACTGGTAGGCAGCGAAGGTTCCATGGATATTACCTGGGATAAAGTAACCCTAAAAAGGAACAAGACCTTTGGTTCCGATGATCCCTTTTACCTGGATAAGCTTAAAAAAGCCGGCAGCGGTTACGCCGAACGTAAAAAGATGGTACCACCCGAAGAAATAGTTTATGATGCCGAAAAGGGGTACAAGGGTGGCCCGTATGATCATATGAATAACTTTTTTAACGCCATCCGTAATAACGGCAAAGTAACCGAGGATGCCATTTTTGGCTACCGCGCGGCGGCTCCAGCCCTGTTGTGCAACGATAGTTATTACAACAACAGCCCTATGTTCTGGGATCCCGAAAAAATGCAATTGATTAAAAAGTAATTAGTTAATGGTTCATAGGTCATGGTTCATGGTAAAAATTCAAATCAACTATGTTCTATGAACTTTCAACTATGATCCATGAACCATCAACTATGAACAACACTTAAAAAACATGAAACAACAACTAAAAAAACTTGGATTGATACTGGCCGCGGCTGGCCTGGTTTGTGTGCAAACTTCGGGTATCCCGGTAAATGGCCCTGCACCCGTAAAAAAGGTTGCCTCCAAAGGTGGCTGGGTAAGTTTGTTCGACGGCAAAAGCCTCAAAGGCTGGCATGGCTTTAACAAAACAGGCCCTGTAAAAAACTGGACAATCGTAGATGGTTCGCTGGTTTGCCTGGGTGCTGCCCAGGGTGATACAGGCGGTGATATTGTTACCGATAAAAGCTACGCCAATTTTGAACTCTCCTGGCAATGGAAAATTGATAAAGGAAGTAACAGCGGTGTATTATACCATGTGGTAGAAGATCCAAAATACCCTGCCACCTATGAAACCGGCCCCGAATACCAGATCATTGACGATAACGGCTGGCCCGAAAAACTGGAAGACTGGCAAAAAACCGGCTGCGATTATGCCATGCACCTGCCCAACGATAAAAAGAAGATCATGCCCGTAGGCGAATGGAACACCAGCAAAATTGTTTTTAACAAGGGCCATGTAGAACATTGGCTCAACGGCGCTAAGATCTTAGAATTCACCGCCTGGGATGCCGACTGGCAAAAGAAAAAAGGCGAAGGTAAATGGAAAGACCATCCTGATTATGGCAACTCCAAAACCGGCCTGATAGCTTTGCAGGACCATGGCCACAAAGCTTATTTTAAGGATATTAAGATAAGGGAGCTATAACACGATTAAAGGATTAAACAGGATTTACACGATCCCAATTATGAAGAGACTGTTCCTATTTGGACCAGTCTCTTTTTTTATATCAATAAATTCTGACACGGCTAAAATCCTGTAAATCTCTAATCATCCTTTAATCGTGTTCAGTAACCCTTCAATATCCAACCTGCGGGTATACATGCCCAAATTACCGTTCTCATCCATGGGCCATTGTTCTTTTGGTCTGTCCCAATACAGTTCAACACCATTTTTATCGGGATCATCTAAATAAATAGCTTCTGATACGCCATGGTCTGATGCGCCGGTGATCTGGTATTTAGCGTCGATCAACCGCTGCAGGGCTACGGCCAGGTCTTTCCGCTCCGGGTACAAAATAGCGGTATGATATAAGCCTGGTGCATATTCGGGTGCAGGTGGCGCGCCTTTGCTTTGCCAGGTATTCAGGCCGATATGGTGATGATACCCGCCGGCAGAGATAAAGGCAGCTTGGTCGCCATAGGCAGCCATCTTTTCAAAACCCAGCAAACCGCAATAAAAATCAAGCGAACGCTGCAGGTCGCTTACCTTTAAATGCACATGGCCTATACGTGTTTGGGCAGGGATTTTATAATCGTTCATTTTTTTGCTATATGTTGTAAAGTTACAATGTTTTAATGTTGGTAATGTTGAATTGATGTAAAAGATGTTTAAACATCTAACTTACCTGTTAAACTTTTGTATTATTGCCAAAGGTTATAAGTACAGCTTCACAGATGTTACAACTTTATAACCTTCCAACATTACAACAACATTTAAACAAAACAAAAAGTCCTACCTTTGCAGCATGATTGTTAAATCGGCCGAATTTATTTGCAGCAATACCCAGATCTCCAAACTACCGCCACCGGTAAAGCCCGAGTATGCTTTTATCGGGCGCTCAAACGTGGGTAAGTCATCACTGATCAATATGCTTACCGCAAAAAAGGGACTGGCTAAAACATCACAAACACCCGGTAAAACCCAGCTTATTAACCATTTTTATATCAACGAGGGCTGGTATATTGTGGATCTGCCGGGCTATGGCTATGCAAGGGCTTCCAAAACCAATAAAGCTAACTGGAGCAAGTTTATTCATACCTATTTGGATAAACGCGAAAGCCTGCAATGCGTAATGGTGCTGATCGACAGTCGCCTGGAGCCGCAAAAGATCGACCTGGAGTTTTGCAACTGGCTTGGCGAAAAAGGCTTGTCATTTGTATTGATATTTACCAAGGCTGATAAGCAATCAAGCATCAAAACAGACCAGAACATCGCCAAATTTAAAAAAGCCATGTTAGCTACTTTTGAAGAAGCGCCACATTATTTTGTAACCTCATCAGAAACCCATTTGGGCCGCGAAGAAATTTTGGCTTTTATAGATACTATTAATAAGGATTTTGTAATACCGCATTACCAACTCCCACAAGATCGAGAGTAAGAAGCTGGCTCCCCTCTCAAGAGGGGAGCATTAAGTAAAAACATATTGTAGAACACACCTCTTACCCCTCTCAAGAGGAGGGAGCATTAAATAAAGCATGAAAAAGTACTTATCATTAGTAACATTTGCACATACCATTTTTGCTATGCCCTTTGCCTTTATCGGCTTTTTTTTGGCGGTTACTACCACACAACATCAGTTCGATTGGCGTAAACTGATTTTAATGGTACTCTGTATGATATTTGCCCGTAACTCGGCCATGGCCTTTAACCGCTACCTTGACAGAGATATCGACGCGCAAAACCCGCGAACCAAACAGCGCGATATTCCTGCGGGGCGTATCAGTGCTTCCGCGGCCTTAACTTTTACGTTAGTTAACTGCGCCTTATTCATCGCGGCTACCTGGTTCATTAACCCCTTGTGCTTTTATCTATCACCCGTGGCTTTGTTTGTGGTGATGGGTTACAGCGCCACCAAACGTTTTACCGCGCTTTGTCATTTAGTATTGGGTTTAGGTTTATCCCTGGCCCCTATCGGCGCTTACCTGGTAGTGACAGGGGCTTTCGCTTTAACACCTTTATTTTTCTCGCTTTCGGTTTTATGCTGGGTAAGCGGCTTTGATATTATTTATGCCCTGCAGGATGAAGATTTCGACCGTAATCTCAAACTGCATTCCATCCCGGCTTATCTGGGTAAAGTAAACGCATTAAGGTTATCTACCTTTTTACACGTGCTTTCGGCCACTTTTATTATTATGCCGGTATTTTTTACGCATGTAGGTTTTCTGTATTATATAGGTATCGCATTCTTTTGTGCCATGCTTATTTATCAGCACCTGCTGGTAAAGCCAAACGATTTGAGCCGGGTAAATTTTGCATTTATGACCACCAATGGCATTGCCAGCGTGGTATTTGCCGCATTGTTTTTGTTAGACAGGGTATGGATTCATTAACCGCGCTTAACCAATTCAGGGAGCATATCAGTGTGTTCGTTCCGCTAAATGATGCGGAGTGGCAGACTTTAATACCCTACCTGGAGCTAAGCATGCTTAAGAAAAAGAAGAACTTTGCCGAGCCCGGCAAAGTGTGCAACCATATTGGTCTGGTTGTAAAAGGATCGGTACGTTTTTTTCATATTAAAGATGGCGAGGAAATTACCGGCTACTTCAGCTTTGAAAATGAATTCGTCAGTTCCTACAAAAGTTTTTTAACCCGCCAACCCGCCCTCAGCTATATACAAACTTTAGAGGATACACAGATAGTAACCCTGAGCTATAATGCCATACAGCAAATTTATGATCATGAGCAGATCGGGAAGAAAATGGAACGTTTTGGCCGTTTAGTAGCCGAACATTACCTGATCTGTTATGAAGACCGCGTGGCATCCTTCGTTACCCAAACCCCCGAAGAACGTTATCATAAACTGCTGGAAACCGGCGGCGAGGTTTTACAACGCATCCCCCAACATTATATCGCCAACTTTTTAGGGATAACCCCAGTTTCGCTTTCCCGAATCCGCAGAAGGATCATGAAGATAAGCGCTTGATTAAGCTGAAAGCCAAAAGTCTAAAGCCGAAAGCCACTTTCTAAATCCGAAATCGAAATCCCCAATTCCGAAATCAAAATAACATCCCAATTCCGAATTCCTCTCAAATTCTTATCTTAAGTTAACGTTTTGATTTACAAAGGGCCACTACCTTTGTTATACACAAAACAAGAAAACATATGCACACTATATTAGGAGCCGGCGGCCCGTTAGCCAACGCCCTCACCCAGGAATTAATCAACAACAATGATACTGTACGTTTGGTAAGTCGTAAACCCGTACAAATAGAAGCGCCTAATGTAACCTGGCAAAAAGCCGACCTGTTAAATTACGACGAAATATTACAAGCCTCTTTAGGTTCAACAGTCATCTACCTGTGCGCAGGCTTAGTTTACGACAAAGAGATATGGAGGCAGCAATGGCCGGTAATTATTCAAAATGTGATCAATGTAGCTAAAACAACAAATGCACGTTTGATATTTTTTGATAACGTTTACAGCTATGGTCTGGTTAATGGCGCCATGACCGAAGACACCCCTTATCACCCCAGCAGTGTTAAAGGTGAAATTCGTGCCGGTGTTGCCAACACCTTAATGGCCGAAGTTAAAGCGGGTAACATCAGGGCCAGTATTGCCCGCGGAGCCGATTTTTATGGCACCAACTCCATGAATGCCTTTTTTGATATGATGGTGTTGGAGCGATTTTCAAAAAAACTGAGCGCGCAATGGATAGGCAAGGCCCAAACCCTGCACAGTTTCACCTATATCCCTGATGCCGGTAAAGCTATGTTCCTGTTGGGTCAACACCCCGAAAGTGATAACCAGATATGGCACATGCCTACCGCACCAGCCATAACCGGGCGGCAATTTATTGAGCTTGCCGCCAGCATTTACAAAGTGAAACCAAAATTCTTCGCGGTTAATAAATTTTTATTGTGGGCATATGGCCTCCTCAGCAAAACTGTAATGGGCACGGTCGAAATGTATTACCAATATGATCATGACTACATTTTTGATTCAAGCAAATTTGAAAAAGCCTTCAATTTTAAAACTACCAGTTATGAGGATGGCATCCGGGAGATGTCACAAACCTTGTATAAGGCCTCCGTTTAAATTAAATAAATATACAACTCAAGAGCCCTACAGTATTTAACTAGAAGCAAACAAGCTCATATTGATTGTATTGTAGGGCTTTGAAAAATCTTTAATGATATTATTGTAAATGCTATTCCATTCTGGATGGCCGCTGTAAATTATTATCTTTACTACGTTCGTCCTTAACTTTTACAATACATGAAAAATTATACATTTGAGTACACCAGACAGGGTCTTGCTTATCTCTTGTTTGGATTATCATTTGCAATTATAGTTTTAGGTATATTCCTTTTTAGAATTCTATTTAAAAACAGTATATCGCCAGGTATTGCGGTAATAGTAGTAATAGGATTAGCAGTAACATTTTTTTTCCTAAACAAGTATAGAATTAAAAGAACAGGAACAGCTACCCTCTCTGCGAACGATACGACAATAGAGTTGAATCAAACAATTCATATTTCCTTTAGTGATTTGAGGTACTATTATATTTACGATGGGAAAAATGGGATTGTATTTACCCTCGGATTTTTGGATGGTACAAAATTCAAAATAGGGGCCAATAACAATTTCTGTAACGTTGATTTACTAAAAGAATTTTTATCTGATTTTCAGTCAGCTGTAGAAAGCTATAAGGTTCAAAACAAAATCAACATCGTTCACTTAGAAACTATATTTGCGAGGAAGCAAACATTATATGTTTTAAGCATTATTACGGTTTTGGTGATTCTTGGCTTTTGCTTTACACGCATGCCACTTATGATATTGCCAATTGGTGTTAGTGCATCTGTTTTGGTAGGTTGGATTCAATATTTCCAGCAAAGAAGTAAGGGCAAACTTGTTGATTTCTAATATTCTCAGGGCCGTTATACTATATTCCGCAATATTTACCTTCTGATAACAATTGATGTAATAATTGCAGCTAATTTCAACCTTTATAAATTTCATCCTTATTATGAAAACCATATTAGCTGCAACCAATTATACCGATCTGGCCGAAAACGCTGTTAGCTGGGCCGCTGGCATTGCCCGTTTAAACCATCATAAATTAATTCTGCTGAATGATTTTACGATTTCTGTACACGTGGAGAACGCCCGTCTTTCGGCCACGCACGTGGAAGAAATGATAGAAGCCAATCGGCTGCTCCTCGAGTCAAAAGCATTATTACTGGCCGACGAATACGGCATTGAAACTGTAGCCAGAGCTACGTTCTCTTTTATAAATAATGCCATTAAGGAGGTAGTTGCCGAATATCAGCCGGAGTTTATTGTGATGGGAATGGAAGAAAAATCACTGGAGCAAGAACTTTTAGGAAACACAACCACTTCCATTATCAAAAAACTGCACGTTCCTGTGTTGGCAGTTCCTGCGAAAGCAAAATTCAGTGTTCCAAAAAAAGTACTTTTTGCTTGCGATGTATTGAATGGCGTTTCTGAAGAAATCCTTGCTCAGATTAAAGAGGTTGCTTTGGTTACCCAGGCAGAGATCGAAGTGCTTTTGATCAATCAAACCATAGAAGAATTGCAGGAAGCAGGTGGCGACGCTACCTCATTAAATCGCATTGATGATGGCCTTGAGGGTATTGATTATTACTATAAAAACGTTAAATCCGACTCTATTATTGACGGCATAGCCAACGAGATCAAAAAAATGGGTGCCGATCTTTTAATCATGGTTCCCGAAAAGCATGGCTTCTGGGGCTCTATGGTACACCGTAGTAAGACAAGGATCATGGCCTCGGGCTTAAATATTCCTTTGTTTTCAATTCCTGTTTAAAATTGGAAAAGTCCGAAAGTCAGGAAAGTCCGAAAGTCCGAAAGATAGGATAGCACAAAACTCTAAAGGGTTTCAGTCTTACGGACTTTACTGACTTTTCGGACTTTCGGACTTCCCGACTAATCTGCATATTTGCACATCTATAATTTGCACATCTAAAAAATGATCCACAAAAAAACAAGAACATATATCCCGGCTACACTTGAAATGAAGTGGGAGAATCTGGAACCTATTTATAAAGAACTGCTCGACCGTCCTATCAATTCCGTTCAGGAACTGGAAAAATGGCTGCATGACAAAAGCGAGCTGGAAGCCGCCCTGGAAGAAGATTTTGCATGGCGTTATATCCGCATGACCTGTGATACTGCCAGCGAAGAACTGTTACAGGCCTTTCAATACTTTGCTACCGAAATTGAACCTAAAGTTGCGCCTTACAGCAACGAGCTCAATAAAAAGCTGGTTGCCAGTGAATATGTTGACAAGCTCGATGGCGAAAAATATTTCATTTTTTTACGTGCCGTGAAAAAAGCCCTGGAACTATTCAGGGAAGAGAATATCCCGATACAAACCGAAATACAGGTTGAACAGCAAAAATACCAGTCGACCACCGGGGCCATGTCGGTTCATATCGATGATAAAGAATTTACTTTAGAGCAAGCCTCGGTATTTCTGAAGGGAACCGATCGTGTTAAGCGCCATGAGGTTTGGGAAAAGATAACCAAACGCCGCCTGCAGGATAAAGAACCACTGAATGAACTGTTTGATCACCTGCGTAAATTAAGGCATACCGTAGCTACCAATGCCGGTTTTGAAAATTTCAGGGATTATATGTTCCAGGCGCTGGGCCGTTTTGATTATACCCCGCAGGATTGTTATGCCTTCCACGCGGCCATTGAAACTGAAATTGTACCTATCCTGCGCGAACAGGCCACGAAACGTAAAGCCGCCCTTGACCTCCCGGAATTAAAGCCCTGGGATATGGATGTGGATATATCGGGCAAACCTGCTTTAAAGCCTTTTAGTAACGGCAATGAGCTAATCGAAAAATCGATCCAGTGTTTTACCAATATTAACCGCTATCTGGGTGAGCGCCTGGAGATCATGAAGGATAATAACCTGTTTGATGTTGAAAGCCGTAAAGGCAAAGCCCCGGGTGGTTACAATTATCCGCTGGCCGAAACCGGCGCACCTTTCATTTTCATGAACTCGGCCAATACCTTCCGTGATCTCACTACTATGGTACACGAAGGCGGGCACGCGGTACATACTTTTTTAACTGCCGACCTGGAGCTGAATGATTTTAAACATTGCCCATCGGAAGTGGCCGAATTGGCTTCCATGTCGATGGAGTTGATCTCCATGGATAACTGGAATGTATTTTTTGATAATGAAGAAGATCTGAAACGTGCCAAACGCGACCAGCTTGTTGATGTATTGAAGACATTACCATGGGTAGCTGTGATCGACCAGTTTCAACACTGGATCTACACCAACCCCAATCATACTGATACTGAGCGCACCGAAGCCTGGATCAAAATATATGAGTCATTTGGCGCCGGCTTTGTAGATTGGAGCGAACATTCTGATGCCGAAGCCAACCTGTGGCAAAAACAGCTGCATATTTTTGAAGTGCCATTTTATTACATTGAATATGGCATGGCCCAGTTAGGCGCTATAGCTGTATGGAAAAACTATAAAGAAAACCCTGAAAAAGGCTTACAACAATATTTGGATGCGCTGAAACTCGGTTATACTAAAACCATTAAAGAGATCTACGAAACCGCGGGGATCAAATTTGATTTCAGCGCGGCTTACGTAAAAGAACTGGCCGAATTTGTAAAAGCCGAAATGGAAAGATTATGATGAATGTGGAAGCTTGATACCCTTCCAAGCGAATGCAAGCAAAAGGCTGTATCTGATTTAGATACAGCCTTTTTACTAACCTGATGGTAAATATTTTTATTTGGAATAGCTTAAGCTGAATTTCCCATTCGTTATTAGTTTTTTAGGAAGGTCATCACTTCCGCCCAACGCAATACCTCCCTCTATCCGACCTTTAAATGTGCCCGTAATTTTACCGGAGCTTATCGAGGTTATAGTAACACTGGGCAGGTTGGCTGCATCATCATCATTGTTCAGAAAACTGTCGGCATCATTTCCTGGAGGTGTGAATAAAATTAAAGGTTTATCCTCGTCCTTCACTGCCGCATCACTATAAGTTTTTCCCACAATTGCGGTACCTGATAAGGTGATAGATAAGTTTGTTCCGTCCTTTGCTGTGCCAGTAATGATAGTGAAGGGGTGACCCTCAACACTGGTGACAGTAGCTGTTGCATTGGTATTAAAAGAGGTTGCCTTTCCGTCAATATCAGCAGTAACGTAATAAGAAACATTAGTATCCTCTTTTTTGCTCTTTACGCAAGAAGAAAAGGTTAATGTCCCGAAAGCTACGGTTAATACAATAAATAATTTAATAGTTCGCATGCTTGTTGTTGTAGTTGATAAAGTTTATGTTGCTAAAGATATATTATTAATCTCAGGATCAGCGAAGCATTTTAACCTCCACAGTAGATTTAACGATAAAAACAATACTTTGCTAAATACGCAACATATATTTGGATGCCCTGAAAGTGAGCTACCATAGCCCCCTTCCAAACGAAGGGGCTTTTTTTATTTACAAACAACCCAAAGTGTATTGTTTTTAATACAAAAAAGTCATTATACTATTTTCCCAGGTGTGGTGAAAGCTGTTTGCACCTATCCTACTCTGTAACAGCGTTATCCACCATCTATTTCCTGATCATACCTGCTTTAAAAGCCGCTATCAACTACTGCTGGCATAACTCTTGCATTAACCATACAGACAAAAAATAATTTATATCTAATTGATAATCAATTAGATAATTGTCATAATAAGTTCATTATTAACTATTTTTTTAAACTAACCACTCCTTTGGAGGTTAAATTAAGTATGAAAAAGACAATTTTAAGTATAACAATCATATGCTTGTTTGCAACACTGGGTTTTAGCCAGGCTTTAAAACCAGTACAGATAGATAGCCTGGTTTCGATATCGTTACCTGCTAATTTTGTAAAAAAAGACACACTGGGCCAGCAGATCTATTCTGCCAATGGGGCTTCGGGTTATATGGTAGTGATCAAAGCTAAAAATCCGGCCAATACCAAACCATTGGATAAAGAACGCGATTTGAACGAGGTACTTAAAAACACCGTGAATGATATCCAGAAACAATCACGTACCGGTCATATCATGAACCTGCGCGATACTACGGTGGGTTCATTAAAAGCTAAAGTGTTTACACTGCGCGTGGACAACAGTAATACTACCGGCGAATCGCCGCAGTTAAGGAACTTTATCCTGATATATACCCGGGATGCCGCTTATACCATTGAGTATCTGATCCCCGAACAACGCCAGGAGATAGCTAAAGCAGAGTTAAAAACATTTACCAGCTCAATAAAAATAGCCCCGGAGCTGCAGCGTCATGATCAATATATATCAAACGCCAAGGGAATATCCTTTGGTGCCAAAGTGGCCATATATGGCGGTATACCTATAGTATTGATCATTGTGTTGATGGTAGTGCGCAGGAGCCGAAGAATGACAGTCTAATTTTAAGCTATTGAACTAAAGTCAAAAGCCCGGTTTTGAAACTGGGCTTTTTTTATTTGCTAAGTGTATGTATCAACCCCTTATTCCATTTATCCGTATGGATAAAAGTCTTACTATCCAACCAGCTCAACCAAAATACGGTTACTAGTACACCGATAACTGACCCCATCATTACATCCTCAAAAAAATGCTGACTCAGGTACATCCTGGAGTAGCCTACCGAAACAGCTACCAAAAAAGCAGGTATTCCCCATAGTTTGTTTTTGCACAAATAAGTGATCACTACGGTAGCCGAAAATATGGAAACCGTATGCCCCGAAGGAAAGCTATGCGTGGCCAATATATATATATCCTTTACAAAGTGAATACGACCGAGCTGGCTTTCAAAATATATCCTGGGGCGGGGGGCATCGAAAATGTATTTTAAAATTTGGGCAACTAAGCTGGTAACGGCATAGCTTGTAGCCAATAATAGCCCTTTTCGATAGCTGAATAAGCCAACAATAAGGGAAAGTATCACCGCGGTGAGCCCCTCGCCAATATCGGTTACATAGGGGGCCAATGTATCTGCCCAGGGCCAGTTTAAACCATTTACGGTAAAATATATGATTTCGCGGCTATAAGCTAATTTGATAATTAAACAGGCGCACAGCAATAATAGGTATGGGATAAAAAACGGCCTTATCCGGTACAAAACATCTTTTATCCCTATCTTCATGGCGCAAAATAAGCATATACTTATTCAATGCAAAAAAATGATTATGTTTGAATTTGAGTTGAACTAATTAGCTGAATTAAATGTCGAAAAGTATATTTCGTAAGAAATCTGTAGAAAAAATATTACATGATGTGGAGTGTGGATTTAGTGATAGCGAGCATCCCGGGACACCAACATCGCAACTCAAAAAAGAACTTAATGTAAAAGACCTCACCCTCATGGGTATAGCCGCTGTTGTGGGTGCGGGTATCTTTTCAACCATAGGCGAGGCTTCCTTTCACGGCGGACCAGCAGTTTCCATCTTATTTGTAGTTACGGCCATTACCTGCGGTTTTTCGGCCCTTTGCTATGCCGAGTTTGCCTCGCGCATACCGGTTGCAGGCAGCGCTTACACTTATGCTTACGCTTCCTTTGGTGAACTTATTGCCTGGATCATAGGCTGGGACCTTTTAATGGAATATGCCATTGGTAATATCGCGGTGGCCATATCCTGGAGCGAGTATTTTGTAAATCTGCTCGAAGGCTTTAACATCCACCTGCCCAAGTATCTAACCATGGATTATGTATCAGCCCTGCGGGCGCATGAACAAGTGCAGGCGGCCGGGAGCCACCTGGCTGATATTGGCGATAGGGTAAAAATAGCCGCCCTGGCCTGGAATACCGCGCCCGGTATTGGCAATTTTAAACTGATAGCCAATCTACCTGCTTTAGGTATTGTAATAGTTATTACTTACCTGGTTTATGTGGGCATCCGCGAAACAAAAAAGGCAACCAATGCCATGGTTATCTTAAAAATAGTAATTGTTATAGCCGTTATCGTTATCGGCTTTTTTTATGTTACCCCGGCCAACTGGCACCCTTTTATGCCCAACGGCTTTAGCGGCGTAATGAAAGGTGTATCCGGCGTTTTCTTCGCTTACATTGGTTTTGACGCCATATCTACCACCGCCGAAGAATGCGAAAAACCACAGCGCGATCTGCCCCGGGGCATGATCTATTCGCTCATTATTTGTACTGTACTGTATATACTAATTGCCTTGGTACTTACCGGCATGGTGAGTTACAAGGAACTACAAGTTGGCGACCCGCTGGCATTTGTATTTGCCAAGGTTGGTCTGCACAATATCAGTTATGCCATATCTATCAGCGCGGTTATTGCTACAGCCAGTGTGCTATTGATATTTCAGCTGGGGCAGCCTCGTATATGGATGAGTATGAGCCGCGATGGTTTGCTGCCAAAAGCTTTCTCCCGTATCCACCCTAAGTTTCATACACCGGCTTTTGCAACAATAGTTACCGGCTTTGTGGTGGCTATACCAGCCCTGTTCATGAACCTGACCGAAGTTACCGACCTGACCAGCATCGGCACTCTGTTTGCTTTTGTACTGGTGTGCGGCGGCGTGCTGCTGTTGCCACGTGAATCTGCGCAGGCAGGTAAATTTCATTTACCTTATGTTAACGGTAAACTCATTATACCACTGATAACATTGGTTATTTTAGGCTCCTGTATTTATTTTAAACCTGCTCCCCAGATAGAGATGATGCAGTTTAAAAAGCTAAAAGACCGGTCAGCTATTATTGACAATCTGGACGCTACAGATAATGCGGCACTGCTTATCAGTTTCAACACGCTGTATGGTGATCAGCATATAACTCCCGCTAATGCCACAAAATATTTTAAAGATATTGAGGAGGATAAATTTAACACCGCGCTAAGAGTAACCCATATCAGCGATGCTAAAAAATATTACCTGGGTTTAGATGGTTTCCTTTATAACTTCCCGAATTACCTGTTTTTTATACTCATCATCATTATCAGTATTTATAGCTTTATCAAAAACTTTTCGCTGATACCGGTACTGGGCCTCATGAGCTGTTTTTATTTAATGACGGAACTTGGCTATACCAACTGGCTGCGTTTTTTAATATGGCTGGTGATAGGCTTGGTTATTTACTTCACCTACAGCTATAAAAACAGTGTACTGGGCCGGGTAGCGAGTTCTAAGTCTTAAGTTTGGAGTTCTGAGTGTTGACGACAAAACTATATCTTTATTTCAGTTATTTATTTTAGTACTTCGAACTTACGACTTAGCACTCATAACTCTGATGACCTGGACATGCCCCGTATGTGACCGTGAATTTTTGGCTGCCAATCAGGTACATTCCTGCCGTGAACGTAACCTGAGCGATTTTTTGCAAGGAAAATCGGAGTATACGGTAACGCTTTTTGATCATTTCATTACCGAATACCTGCAGATAGCGCCTATCAAAGTTTATCCTACCAAAAGCATGATCGCGATAGGCACCCATGTAAACTTTGCTTATGTTACCCAGTTAGGTAAAAATTTCATTGATGTGGTGTTTCCTTTTAAGGAAATGTATGAGGATAATCTGTGCTTTACTAAAATAAAAACGGTACCAGGTACCAATGACCATAACCATTATTTCCGGATGTATTTTAAAGAAGACCTGAATGATGAGGTCAGAAAATACATGAAAATGGCTTATGAAAAAAAGAGTAAGGATTAATGGAGCAAAGAATAAGGATTACCTGGTAAAGGAATAGAGGGAGTGCTTTTTTCTTTGATCCAAAAGTCCTTACTCCAATAATCCTTACTCTCAAAAAATTCCTAATTTACCCGGTGTATCTCTATCGCTTCAGGTATCGACAGCATCAATGGTACCTTCTCTACCGTAACAAAACTCAGGTCGAGACCAAAGCCCCGTTCTTCAGACAAACTCACCTTTTTAAGCTGTACGTAGAAATCCATGATAAACCGCTCGTAGAACGACAAGCTGTGTGAGCGCGACAATACTTTCTCGATCACCACAAATCTGAAATCACCAACGATCTTATGTTTGTTTAATGATTTATAATGACTGGTGATATCCACTTCACCTTTTTTAACCAGGTCTTCTACCACTTTGCGGAACAGCAGGTTTATTTGTTGCTCTACCCGGAAACCCAGTTTAAAGTCGATCCTGATGAGTTTATTGGGCACCAGGAACTCTACTTCATATTCGCGTTTGTAAGGCTCATCAACTACATCAACGTGCACCAGCCAATAAACATCGGCCCGTTTGGGCTGCTTTTGTAAAATGGAGTAAACTATTTTCGATTCAATTTCGGAGTTGAAATTGGCGCTGGTTAAATACACCAGCTGCGACGCGTATTTAGGCACGGTTTCATCCGCGCTCAGTTCTTTAAGAATATCAAAGTAATCATCGATGCTCACAAATTTCACATAACGGTTCCTGATCTTACGGGCGGTATGCCAGGTCCACATTACGGTGAACAACACAAAACCTATAGATAAGGTAAACCAACCACCATCCAGGAACTTGTGCAAGTTACCCGCCAGGAAAGTGCCTTCGATAGACACATAAACCACCAAAAATATAGTAATAATATAGTTGGGTACCTTTTTACGTTTCAGGAATTTGGATACGAGTATGGTAGTCATGAGCATGGCTACGGTTATACTTAAACCGTAGGCAGCTTCCATCCTGTCCGAATGGCGGAATATAAGTACCACTCCCAAACAGCCTGCCCAAAGTATCCAGTTTACGCTGGGCACATACAGCTGGCCTTTTTGTTCTGAAGGATAATTGATACGCACCTTAGGCCACAAATTAAGTCGTACTGCCTCGGCAATGAGCGTAAATGAACCTGATATAAGCGCCTGACTGGCAATAATAGCCGCTACAGTAGCTATACCAATACCATATAGCAGAAACCACACCGGCATTATCTTATAAAACGGATTATTAATATTAAGATCCATCGTAGTACCATTGCGTTGCAACAGCCAAACTGCCTGCCCCAGGTAATTTAATATCAAACAGGTTTTAACATATATCCAGCTGATACGGATATTGGCTTTACCGCAGTGCCCAAGGTCGGAGTATAAAGCCTCGGCCCCGGTAGTACATAAAAACACCGCGCCCAATACAATAAACGCGTTGCCGCTGGTGCTGGAACTTAGTAATTTATAAGCGTAGTACGGGTTTAAAGCCCTTATGATGATAGGATCATGCACAATATAAGTTATACCCAATACCCCCATCATGGTAAACCAAATAAACATGATAGGCCCAAAAGCTTTACCCACCAATGATGTACCGAATTGCTGTATTATAAAAAGCACCGTGATGATAGCCATTACAATTTCAACCGTTGGCAAATTTGGATAATAGGTTTGCAAACCCTCAATAGCCGATGATATGGTAATAGGAGGCGTAATGATGCCGTCGGCAAGCAGGGCGCAACCACCTACCACAGCAGGCACAATAAGCCATTTGGCTTTACGGCGAACCAGCGAAAACAGTGAGAAAATCCCACCTTCGCCCTTGTTATCGGCCCGTAGCGTGATCACTACATATTTTAGCGTAGTTTGCAGGGTAAGCGTCCAGAAGATGAGGGATACACCTCCGAGTATTAACGTTTCGGAAATTTGTTGCTGACCAACTATAGCCTTAAATACGTATAATGGGGAGGTACCAATATCACCGTAAATTATTCCTAAACTGATGAGCAGGCCCGCGGCCGTCAGTTTTTGCAGATCTTTATGGTTCGACACTATTATATTTTAAAGCTGCAAAAATATTAATTTTTTCGGTTAAACTTAAATAAACATTAAACGTATAAATGAAAGGGGAGTCTAAACTGTAAAACGGACATATTTTGTTAAAAATTGTTAAAAAATTTGATAAAAGCATCATTTTTTTAATTGATGAAGGCTTTATTTATACTTTTGTAAGCGAAGACTTAAAATGAGGCGAAAAATAACTTATACTTTTATTTATACCTATACCAGGTTCATACTAATTGCTATGGCAGTTTTTATGAACATGGCTTTTGTCTCCGATGCCCGGCCTGCCCATGCCAAAAAAGACACAACTTATCTGCGTGTTTCAAAAGAGAAGGCAGGCAAACTATCCTATTTTAAAAATGGCCTGCACCTGGTACTGCCTCCAACAAAGCCGGCAATAACATCAAGTGTAAAAGTAAGCGTTTCACGGCCCTACGAGAAATTATTGAATGATGTGCAGGTATACCCTAATCCGGTTACCGATCAAATCAATTTAAAATATACCCTATCCCGCAATACTATTATCACCATTAAAATAATGGATGTTTTGGGTAACGATATTACCACCATGTTTTCGTCAAGGGTTGATTCCGGCGATCATAACATCAACTACCCCATAGCCAACAAACTTTCCCGCGGCTTTTACTTTGTACGCGTTGTAGCCGGTACAGAATCGGTTATCAAACGGATCTCGGTATTGTAATAAATTTGGATTTCGGATGTTCGATTTTTCACTTTTTTTGTATTCAATGGTGTTCAAGAGGGCTTCGCCGTTTCAGATTTAATTTTTATTCCGGATTTATTTTAGAATTTTTGGCTTTCAGATTTATATCATCTGTATCTATAATTAATTAACAAAATCCGAAATCGAACATCCGAAATCCGAAATAAAATAAATGAAGATAATTGCCATTGGCCGCAACTATGCCGAACATGCCAAAGAATTAAATAACCCGGTACCTGCCGTTCCGGTTATTTTTATGAAACCCGAAACTGCCATTATCAAGGATAACAAACCTTTTTACCACCCCGATTTTTCTGACGATGTACATCATGAGATCGAGATCGTTTTAAAAGTAAGCAAGGAAGGCAAGCATATCAGCGAGAAGTTCGCAGCCAATTATTATGAGGAGATTGCTCTCGGCGTTGATTTTACCGCCCGCGATATCCAGAGCAAGCATAAAGAAAAGGGCCTGCCCTGGGAACTGGCCAAGGCATTTGACGGATCGGCGCCCATCAGCGCTTTTGTGCCTAAAAGCAAATTCGCCCAGATCTATGAGCTAAATTTTAAACTGGATGTAAACGGCGAAACCCGGCAGCAGGGTAATACCCGCGATCTGCTTTTCCCGTTCGAAAACATTATCGCCTTTGTTTCACGATACATCACCCTTAAAAAAGGCGACCTTATATTTACCGGTACCCCACAGGGCGTATCAAAAGTAAAAGTTGGCGACAGGCTGGAAGGATATTTAGAGGACGAAAAATTGCTTGACTTTTACGTTAAATAAAACATGATCAAAAAACAGCTGATTATTACCGTGCTATGCCTTATTTTTTATTCGGGCATACAGGCACAAACATCTATACAAAGCAGGCAATACCCGCAAAATTATTTCCGCTACCCGCTTGATCTGCCTCCAACAACGGCCGGATCATTCGGCGAGCTACGGCCAGCCCACTTTCATTCGGGGCTCGATTTTAAAACCAACCAGCGGACCGGCTACCCAGTACATGCCGCGGCCGATGGTTATGTTTCACGAGTAAGGGTGCAGTTTGGCGGTTTTGGCCGCGCGGTTTACATCACTCATCCTAATGGTTATACTACCGTTTATGGTCACCTCGAAGCTTTTTCGCCCGCTATTGCGGCCATCGTAAAAGCCTACCAATATGACCATCAAACCTATGAGGCCGATTTTAATCTCGATCCTAAACAGGTACCGCTTCAAAAAGGTGATGTATTTGCCATGTCTGGTAATGCCGGGGCATCAGCCGGACCGCACGTGCATTTCGAGATCAGGGACACCCAAACCGAGCAAACTATTAACCCGCAATTGTTTGGTTTAACTATTCCGGATCGCGTTCCGCCTTCCATTACTTCTATAGGCATCTATCACCTCAATGGTAATCCATTCAGCGAAAAAACGCCCAAAGAATTCTTAGCGGTAACCGGCGCTGCCGGCAACTATCATTTATTAAAACCGCAGGTATTGCACCTGAGCGGGTATGTCGGTTTCGGTATCAATACCACCGATATGAACAGTACCTCGGCCAATCATAATGGCATTTACTCACTGGAGCTAAAACTCGACGGCCAAACAGTTTACACTTTTACGGTAGAACGCTTTGCCTTTGACCAAACCCATGCCATCAATGCTTATATTGATTATCCGGCTTTTGAATCATCGCGCCGCTGGATGCAGAAGTGCTTTATATTACCGGGCAGCCACATATCCTTGTATCCGCAATCCATTAACCGGGGTATCATCACTTTTGATGACAACGCCCTGCATGATGTAGAGTATGTGGTAAAAGATGTGGCAGGCAATACATCCACCTTAAAATTAAAAGTACAATCCGAAAAATTCACACCTCCTGTTTATAAAGTAGCCGGCACCTTATTCCATTTTGATGAAAAAAGCGAGTTTAGTACCGACAAGGTGAAAGTGAGTATCATGCCGGGCAATTTATATGACGATCTGGACTTTATTTATTCCGTATCACCCAAACCAGCCTCCGGCTTTTCGCAGGTACACCATATCCACAACCGCCTTACGCCTATCCATGACAGTTATGACCTTTGGATAAAACCTGATGCCGACCTGGGTAAATACGCCGATAAAGCGGTGATTGTAAGTACAACCAATGGTTGCCAGGGAGGATATTTTCAGGATGGCTATATAAAATCAAAAGTGACAGCCTTTGGCGATTATTTTATTAAAATAGACACTATTCCACCGATTATACGCCCGCTCAATATTATCAACGGTAAAAACATGGCGGCGGCCAAAAGTATCAACTTCAGAATGAGCGATAACCTGTCAGGTATTAAAAGCTATGCAGGCACTATAGATAATAAATGGGTTTTAATGGAGTGGGATTATAAAAGTAAAATACTAAGTTATACCTTTAGCGGCGAAATTGCTCCTGGTAAGCACGTATTTAAGCTCACCGTTGGCGACAATAAGAATAATTTTTCGGAATTTACAGCCGATTTTTATAAGTAATATCGAGAGTGAGTGGGAAGAGCGAGTGTCAGAATCACGGTTGGCAGGTAAAGGTGGTTATCCCAGGCATCTTTCTTCCCAATCCCGATAGCTGAGTCTGGCTCCGGAAACTCAATTCTCGCTCCTAAAAAAACAAAACCTATGGCAACATTAAAAGAAGGCGATAAAGCCCCTGATTTTACGGCAAAGGACCAGAATGGTAAAACCATTTCGCTTGCTGATTACAAAGGAAAAAATGTGATCCTTTATTTTTATCCAAAAGATGACACCCCGGGCTGTACTGCCGAGTCATGCAACTTTAGGGATAACTATCAGTATTTATCAAAAATTGGCTTCGAAGTAATTGGCGTAAGCACCGACGATGAAAAATCACACAAAAAATTTGAAACCAAATACAGCCTGCCTTTTACCCTGATAGCCGATAACGAAAAACAGATTGTAGAGGCTTACGGTGTTTGGGTAGAGAAAAACATGTACGGCAAACAATATATGGGTACCGCACGCACTACTTTCCTCATCGGTGCCGATGGTATCATCAGTAAAATAATTCACAAGGTTGATACGCAAAATGCTTCACAGCAAATACTCGACCTGATAGCATAAACTTAAAAACCATATCAAAGCTATTTTAGCTCTTCCCGAACTTATTAATGAAACCTACTATTCAAGAATTAGAAAAAACCGCGTCGCAGATCCGCCGCGACATTGTACGTATGGTACACGCCTGCCAATCCGGTCACCCGGGTGGTTCATTAGGTTGTACAGACTATTTTACCGCCCTTTACTTCTCGGTAATGAACCACGATCCGAAGTTCAATATGGATGCTGTTGGCGAGGATATTTTCTTTTTATCAAACGGGCACATTTCGCCTGTATTTTACAGCACACTGGCCCATGCCGGTTATTTTGAAAAAGCAGAATTAGCCACCTTCCGTAAACTGAACACTCGTTTACAAGGTCACCCTACAACACATGAACATTTACCTGGGATACGCATCGCTTCGGGTTCATTGGGTCAGGGCTTATCGGTAGCTATTGGCGCCGCTCTTACTAAAAAACTAAACGGTGATAAATCATTAGTGTTCACTTTGCATGGTGATGGTGAATTACAGGAAGGACAAATATGGGAAGCAGCCATGTTTGCACCGCACAACAAGGTGGATAACCTGATATCAACCATCGACGTAAATGGTCAGCAAATTGATGGACCAACCAACCTGGTGCTTTCATTAGGCGATCTGCATGCCAAATGGAAAGCCTTTGGCTGGGATGTTTTGGAAATGAAAGGTAATGACATGGCTGATGTGGTGAAAACACTGGAGCTGGCCAAAAGCCGCACAGGTCAGGGTAAACCTATTATGATACTGATGCATACCGAAATGGGCTATGGAGTTGATTTTATGGTGGGCAGTCACAAATGGCATGGTGTAGCTCCAAACGACGAGCAGCTGCAACTGGCCCTCGGTCAACTGGAAGAAACACTGGGCGATTATTAGCCAACTCTTAGAAGCAAGAGACAAGAATCAAGACACAAGAATTTATCATAAAAATATTTCCCAAAAGCCCCTCTCCTTTGGAGAGGGGTTGGGGTGAGGCTCATGAAAAAATACACTTACACAGATAAAAAAGATACCCGCTCGGGCTTTGGCGCCGGGCTGCTGGAAGCCGGCAGAAAAAACGACCAGGTAGTGGCCCTTTGCGCCGACCTGATTGGCTCGTTAAAAATGAATGATTTCATCAAGGAATTTCCTGAACGCTTTGTACAGGTTGGTATTGCCGAAGCTAACATGATGGGCATTGCTGCCGGTATGACCATTGGCGGCAAAATTCCGTTCACAGGCACTTTCGCCAACTTTTCAACCGGCAGGGTTTATGACCAGATCCGCCAGTCGATAGCATACTCTAACAAAAACGTAAAAATTTGTGCCTCACACGCGGGTTTAACCTTAGGCGAGGATGGCGCCACCCACCAGATCCTGGAAGACATCGGCCTCATGAAAATGTTGCCGGGTATGACCGTGATCAACACCTGCGATTATAACCAAACCAAAGCCGCTACCCTGGCCATTGCCGAATATGAGGGTCCGGTTTACCTGCGTTTTGGTCGCCCGGTGGTGCCTATTTTTACCGATCCTGACCAAAAATTTGAGATTGGCAAGGCATGGATGGTGAATGAAGGCGCAGATGTAAGTATATTTGCCACCGGTCACCTGGTATGGCAGGCAATATTAGCCGGCGAAATACTGGCAGAGGAAGGTATTGATGCCGAGATCATTAACATACACACCATAAAACCTTTAGATGCAGAAGCCGTATTAAAGTCGGTAGCCAAAACAGGTTGTGTGGTTACTGCCGAAGAGCATAACCGCCTGGGTGGTTTGGGCGACAGCATTGCACAGGTGCTGGCTGTACATAACCCAACACCGCAGGAATATGTGGCCGTTAATGACAGCTTTGGCGAAAGCGGTACACCAGAACAGCTGATGACCAAGTATGGCCTTGATGCCGAGCATATTGTACTGGCAGCAAAAAAGGTAATGAAAAGAAAACAAAATGCGGTAATTAGCATTTAACTATAAAATTTAAAAAATGTCGTTGCAGGTTGAAGATTCAGAGATTTTAAGTAAGTTCCAGGACGAAAAAACACGTAACGAAGCGTTTAACCTGTTATTGAAAAAATACCAGCAAAAAATTTACTGGCACATCAGACGTATGGTTGTTGACCATGACGATGCGGATGATCTGGTGCAGGATGTTTTTATAAAGGTTTGGAAAAACCTGCTGGGTTTTAGAAACGACGCCCAGCTATACACCTGGATGTACAGGATAGCATCCAACGAGTGCATTACTTTTTTGAACAAGAAAAAGCAAAAAAATAATATCCCGTTGGATGATGTAGCTTATGAACTGGCCGATTCGCTGGCCGATTCGAGCTATTTTAACGGCGACCAGGCACAGCGCAAATTGCAGGAAGCATTACTGACCCTGCCCGAAAAACAACGACTGGTTTTCAACATGAAATACTATGATGATATGAAGTATGAAGAAATATCAGACGTTTTGGGCACGAGTGTGGGTGCTTTAAAGGCATCTTTTCACCTGGCTGTCAAGAAGATAGAGGCTTTTTTACTGTCGAGAGATTAAATTCAAAATTAATACAGAATTACGTTAAACCTTTTAGCAATAAATTCATCTATAGTACTGTATGAAAAGCGATATGGACAATAGGGAGTGGCTGGATGATTATGAATCACTAAAGCGGATTGATGCCAGGAATCCGTTTGTGGTTCCAGCTGGCTATTTCGATGAATTAGCGCAGCATATAACATCACGCATAAGGCTAGATGAGTTAAAAAACTCATCTACAGGGTTTTCTGTGCCTGAAAACTACTTTGATCAATTAAGCAGTAACATACAAAGCCGCATACGTGTTGAGGACGCTGTGAACACACAGGACTCCGGTTTTACCGTACCTGAAAATTATTTTGACGAACTTGGCAGCAACATTCAAAGCAGGATAACTGTTGAGGAGGCATTAAACCCGGAGCACCAGGGCTTTAGTGTGCCCGAAAATTATTTTGACGAACTGAGCAGTAACATCCAAAGCAGGATAGCTATCGACGAATTGGTAAACAATGAAGCCGAAAGTTTTACCGTGCCTGAAAATTACTTCGAAACACTGAGCAGTAATATTCAAAGCCGGATAGTTGTTGAGCAGCATATCAACAGCGAAGCCGAAGGCTTTACCGTGCCCGAGAACTATTTTGAGCTGTTAAGCCAGAATATTTTAAATAAAACCATTAACGAGGATGAGGTGGTTACTGCTAAAGTAATTACCTTGCCCGCTGCCGTTAAAAAGAAAGGCATCGTACGCAGAATGTTCGTGTCGCCTACCTTTAGGTATGCTACGGCCGCCTGCTTTGCCCTGATACTGGGTATTGGTGTGGTGGTCAGAAACAGCGATTCGCCAGTAAATCATGATCATTCTTTTTTACATGAGCAGCTATCAACAGTGCCGGTTGATGAAATTAAGAACTACCTGCAATTACACGCGGATGCAAATGATACCCGTACCCTGATGGAAGGCGGACAGCAAATTAATACTGCAAATTTGGATGAAGATTTGTCGGACTATTTGGATTCTACTAATTAACAAAACTTTTTAATGCGCATACTGATCAGGCATATTCTTATTTTATTTTTTGTAATAGCAGCGGGTTACCAATCCTTTGCACAGGTAAACAACAGCCTGGTGCAAAAGCAAAAGATAACCCCTGCCCCATTACGTGATAAAAAAAATACACGCCAAAAGCTTGATGCAGCTCATGACAGGTTTATTACCAAACAGCTTAACCTTACAGATGAAGAAGCGGCCAAATTTTGGCCCGTATACCGTCAATATCAACAGGAGCTTACTGCCGTTAATGTACTTAAGCGCTTAAACAATTCCAGTGCGGCCGCCAATGGTACCGAACAAATAGATAAAGAAATTTATTACGAAAGCCAGCAGGTAGCCATACGCAAGCGTTATAAAGACGCATTCCTGAAAATACTCCCCCCAGAAAAAGTGAGCGAACTTTACAAAAGCGAACGCGAATTCCGCGACGAACTCATCAAACAACTCAGCGAACGCAGCGAAAGAGCAGGAAACTAATTAATTAGTGAATTATTGATTTAGTGAATTAGTGATTGTTTTCAATTGTTGAATTACTGAATTATTGATTTTATAATTATATAAGTATTGATCAGAATGTTGATTTTTGCATTCTCAATTCACTAATTCACTAATTCAATAAATCAATAATTGCTCCATGCCTACTCTTCGTCAGCTCTTTTTAGCCAATAACGCGCAAACCACTAATTTTCCGCTATTATTGGAGTTTGAACGGGCCGAAGGGGTGTACATGTATGATACCGCGGGCAAAGCCCATACCGACCTCATATCCGGCATTGGCGTAAGCAGCCTGGGCCATGGCAATCCAAAAGTGATAGCAGCCATTAAACACCAGGTTGATCAATACATGCACCTGATGGTTTATGGCGAATATGTGCAAACCCCTCAAGTGCGCTTTGCCGAAAAGCTGGTATCTGTGCTGCCTCAAAATATGGAGTCGGTATATTTTACCAATTCCGGCGCCGAGGCTGTTGAGGGAGCTTTAAAATTAGCCAAGCGCTATACTGGTCGCCAGCAGATCATCGCTTGCCATAACTCCTATCATGGCAGTACCCAGGGCGCGCTAAGCGTAATGGGTAACGAAGAATTTAAACAGGCTTATCGACCCTTATTACCCGGTATAAGCTTTATCCGTTTTAATGAGGCAGACGATCTGCAACTGATCACTAATCAAACCGCCTGTGTCATTATCGAAACTGTACAAGGTGAAGCCGGTATCCGCGTACCTGATGCCGCATATATGCAAGCACTGCGCAAACGCTGCGATGAAACCGATACCCTGTTAATACTGGACGAAATACAGGCAGCTTTTGGTCGCACCGGTAAACTTTTCGCTTTTGAACATTTTGGCATTGTGCCCGATATTTTGCTGCTGGCCAAAGCGCTGGGCGGCGGCATGCCTGTAGGCGCTTTTATCTCCTCCAACACTATTATGGGCGCGCTCAAGGAAAATCCCATCCTGGGCCATATCACCACCTTCGGCGGGCATCCTGTATGTTGCGCCGCCGGATTGGCAGCGCTCGAAGTATTATTAGACGAAAACCTGGTATCCGGCGTGGCCGAAAAAGAAGCCCTGTTCCGCAAACTATTGGTACATCCAGCTATTAAACAAGTGCGTGGCAAGGGACTGATGCTGGCCGTTGAACTGGAAAGCTTCGACTTAAACAAAAAAATAATCGACCGCTGTATTGAACACGGTATTATTACTGATTGGTTTCTGCATTGCAGCAACTCCATGCGCATTGCCCCTCCCCTTATTATTACTTCCGCCCAAATTGAACACGCCTGTAGTGTGATATTGGAGGCTATTGAGTATTATACGGCAGGTTAACGATTAGACTTACATAATAAATAAACGCGTCATTGCGAGGTACGAAGCAATCTCTATGCTGTACAGAGCGAACATACACAGTTAACCTGCCTGTGTAGAGATTGCTTCGTACCTCAATGACGCGTGGAGAAAAATGCTCCCTCCTCCCCAGAGTAACTTTCAAGTTATTTTATTGAATAATATATTATTTTTTATAGTTTGAATTAAATTGGTATGGTTTATGCATTTATGGTATACGCTATATAAAAGCGGCAGAAAAAATGTGTTTTGAGCTAAAATAAAGCATATAGTGCACTTTTTTATAGTCACAGTTTAAACAATTAATTAAAAAGAATTGTTTAATCAATAACCCTACGGTCTTAACATTTATACCTAATATGAAAATAGCATATATATCAACCTACCCTCCCCGCGAATGTGGTTTGGCTACCTTCAACCAAAACCTCATGCGCGCTATTAACGCTAACTTCCCCGAAAGGCAATCACTGGCACAAGGCGGTTTTGTGGTCGCGCTAAATGATTCTGAAAATTTGCAGCATTATGAGTACCCGGAGGAGGTGAAATATGTTATTCGCCAGGACCATCAGAAAGATTATATCCGTGCAGCCAACTATATCAACACCAGCAACGCTGATGTATGCATCATGGAGCATGAATTTGGCATATACGGGGGCGAAAGCGGCATCTATATTTTACCACTGATCAATCGGCTCGAAAAACCGCTGATCTCCATACTGCATACTGTATTAAAAGATCCCAGCTATGTGCAGCGCATCATCATCCGCGAAATAGCCGAGCAATCATCAAAATTAATAGTGATGAGCCAGCGGGCCCTGGAGTTTTTAACCTCCATTTATGATATTCCGGCCGAAAAGATCCTGATCATTGAACACGGCGTACCGGATGTGGAGGCACCGGCCAATAACCCGGTTAAAAACCTTTCATCATTCAAAAACCACCGGGTATTGTTAACCTTCGGTTTGCTGAGCCGCAACAAAGGCCTGGAAACGGTGGTAAAAGCCCTGCCCCGAATTGTAGCCAAACACCCCGACGTAATGTATGTGGTATTAGGCAATACCCACCCTGGTGTCCTCAAAAGCTCGGGCGAGGAATACCGGGATCACCTCAAGACCCTCGCCGCACAGCTTGGCGTATCGGCTAACCTGGCTTTCATTAATAAATTTGTTTCGGAGGAGGAGCTGGTGAATTATCTCACCGCCTGCGAAATTTATGTTACACCTTATCTGAACGAGGCACAGATCACCAGCGGTACGCTTTCCTATGCCGTTGGTGCCGGTGCTGCTATAGTATCAACCCCATACTGGCATGCAACCGAACTGCTGGCCGATAAGCGCGGCAGGTTGTTTGATTTTAAAAACTCCGATGCCCTGGCCGATATCATTATTGAGCTGCTTGACCAGGACCGCGTGCTGAAAGAATTAAAAGAAAAGGCCTACCAGTATGGTCTGCATTTACGCTGGCCGGTTGTAGGTGCCGAATTTATTAAAGTGGCCCAGGAAGCCAGTGTGAAGTTCGATTTTAGCGACAAGATCCTCAAAAACAGCATTGTTGACCCAGAGATATTGCCCAAATTTAGTTTGGCGCATGTCCTTAGATTAACCGATGATACCGGCATAGTACAACATGCTAAATACGGCATACCTAATTTAAAAGAAGGCTATTGTTTGGATGATAACGCCCGTGCCCTTATTATGGCCCTGATGGCTTACCAGCGAAACAAAAGCCGCGAAGCTTTTGAACTGCTGCCCATCTACCTCAGCTACATTCACTATATGCAAACAGATGACGGCAATTTCCGCAATTTCCTGAGCTTCGACCGCCGCTATCTGGACGAGGTAGGCTCTGAGGATTCCTTCGGTCGTACTATTTGGGCGCTGGGCCATCTGATTGGCTGCGCGGCCAGCAATTCGTACCGGGAATTTGCACTGGAAATATTTCATAAATCGGCACCGCATTTTGAAAAATTGCAGCACTTAAGGGGCATGGCCAATACCATTATCGGTATCAGTTTGTACCTGCATGTGTACCCAACCGATGAGGGTATGATAAAAATACTGAACCGGCTTACCCAGCCCTTGATCGATGCCTATGAAAATACTCAATCGCACGATTGGCAATGGTTTGAAGAAAAAATGACCTATGATAATGCCATATTGCCGCTGGCCCTGTTACACTCCTGCGAAATAACCGGCAACGAAGATGCCAAACGGATAGCCCTGGCAACGATGGCCTTCCTGGATAAGCTTACCCTGTCGAACGGTTATTTAAGTCCCGTAGGGAACGATGGCTGGTATTATCGCGGTGGTAGTTTCCCAACGTTTGATCAGCAGGCTATTGAAACCATGGCCATGGTGCTGATGCATTTTCAGGCGTACCAGATATTCAGGGTACCACAATATGTAGAGAAAATGTTCCTGAGCTATAAATGGTTCCTGGGCGAAAACACGCTGCGGGCACCCTTGTATGACCACGAAACCAAGGGCTGCTGCGATGGACTGCTGCCAACCGGCATCAACCGCAACCAGGGCGCCGAAAGCACACTGGCCTACCTGATATCGCACTTAACCGTGCTGAAAGCCTTTGAGCTGGAATACGAATACAACAGATATGGTAATCAGAAAATGGAGATCTGTTAGTGAGTAGTGAATGGTGAGTAGTGAATGGAGGGTAGGCAATATCAATTCACCATTCACCCGCGCTGTCCGAAGTCTCCGACTTCGGACAATTATGCCTGTAGTCTTTAGACTACAGAGATAAAAATAAACAAACAGCCTTATAGGTAGTTGCAAGCTACCAACATAGTCATCCGAAGTCAGAGACTTCGAATAGCGCTGGTAAACAATATCAATTCACCATTCACCTTTCACTACTCACTAATTCGCTAACTCAATAATTCACTAATTAAAAAGATGAAGGTCGCCGTATTAGCGCCCGTTGCCTGGCGCACACCGCCCAGGCATTATGGCCCCTGGGAACAAATAGCATCAAACATAGCCGAAGGCTTGGTAAAGCTCGATATCGATGTTACCCTTTTTGCTACCGGCGATTCCATAACCTCGGGCAAGTTGGAATCGGTTTGCGCCATGGGTTATGAAGAAGACCGCGGCCAGGATGCCAAAGTGCTGGAATGCCTGCACATCAGCAACCTGATGGAGCAGGCCGGGCGGTTTGATATCATCCATAACAATTTTGATTTTTTGCCACTTACCTACTCGGGCCTCATCAAAACACCCATGATCACTTCCATACATGGTTTTTCATCGCCCCGCATTATCCCGGTGTATAAAAAATACAACCACAATAATCATTATGTGAGTATCAGCAATGCCGATCGCAGTGCGGAGCTGAAATATCTGGCCACGGTTTATAATGGGCTTGATATCGCCGATTTTGAGTTTTATGAGAAGCCCGATGAATACCTGCTGTACTTTGGTCGCATCCACCCGGATAAAGGCACGGCGGAAGCTATTGCCATTGCCAGAAAAAGTAAGCGCAGATTGCTGATAGCGGGCATCATTCAGGATGAAAACTATTATCGCGAAAAAGTGGAACCTCATTTATCTGGCGATATCAGCTACATAGGCCATGCCGGACCAGAAAAGCGGAAACAGCTTTTGGGTAATGCCTATGCCCTGCTGCATCCCATTAGTTTTAACGAACCTTTTGGCATGAGTGTGGCTGAGGCCATGCTTTGCGGTACCCCGGTGATAGCTTTTAACCACGGGTCGATGCCTGAACTGATCAGGGATACCGAAACCGGTTTTTTAGTGGATAATATTGATGAAGCCGTGGAAGCTGTAAATCAGACCAATACCATCGACCGGGTGGCTTGCCATACCTGGGCCGCCTCTCGGTTTTCGAAAGATAAAATGGTGGCTGATTATTTAGGGTTATATCAACAGATATTGAGCCCCTAACCCCTAAAGGGAATTTTACATCATGAGACCTCAATCGTGTTAATGATTCCACCGATGGCTTTCTTTAATACCATATTGTTCATGGCAGGGTCGATATCTTTATAATAGCGGTTTAGGGCTACCAGGCCGTGCACAAAAGACATACAGATAAGATAATTACACCAGAAAGTTTTTTCTGTAAGCTTGTTTCCTTTTACCAGGGGTTTCATTTCTTCCCGGAACAGGTTGATAAAGGTCGACAGCGCCGGGAAGGCTTTCCCCACATCCTCAACACTGGTACCTACCGTATACATCAATTGGTAAAGCTCGTTTTCGTTGGTGGCAAAATACAAAACGGCTCTCAGTACAGTCTCCATTCTTTCTTTCGGGTCGGTCACGGATACCAACCGCTGTTGGATACAATTGATGAGCATGGTAAAACCCCGTTTGGACAGTTCGATCAAAACGGCTTCCTTATTCAGAAAATAGGAATATACAATAGTGGGACTGTATTCTATAGTATCGGCAATTTTCCTGATGCTTACGGCCTGGCATCCTTCATTTTTAACGATACCCATTGCCGCATCAATAATAAGCTGATGGACCTCTGCTTTTAAACGTTCAACGCGTTCTTTGCTACCCATATGTTTTACTAATTGGTGAAGGTAAAGTTAAGGCTTTTTATGATTGCCTGTGCCCTACAGACAACCGGTATGGGCTTCGGAAACTGACCATTTGGCATTTAGTTATTTGACAATTATTCAATACTTTTTAAAGTTTCTAAAACCACTCAAAATCGCGTTAAAATTTGTTAAAAAGTGTTAAAATGAGGGTTTTCAAAGCAACTTTTGAACGATTTTCACCATGGTTTGATCCGAAAAGTGTTAAAATAAAGGGCTTAAAAAGTTTTTGAATCAGGTTTTATGCTTATTGGTTTTAGCCTCATGTTCCACCGCGCCTTCCTTTAATTTCTTGAGCAATTCGTCCAAACAAACTTCGGCAAAGGCGGTTGATGAGTCCGACACACCATACGGAATAATGAGCTTGTCGTTATGCACAATGGTTCCGCAGGAGTACAGTACATTGGGTACATATCCTTCACGCTCGTCGCTGTTCGGGATTAGCAGGGGTTCGCGCAGACGGCCTATTTCAATGGTTGGATCATCCAGCTTTAAGAGGCTGGCGCCCAGCACATAACGCCGCATAGGACCTACACCATGAGTAATCACGATCCAGCCCTCCTCAGTTTCAATCGGCGATCCGCAGTTACCTATCTGGATAAACTCCCAGGTAAATTTAGGCTGCTGCAGCAATATGGGCTTTTCCCAGATGTTGATCTTGTCTGAGTACATGATATAGTTATTGCAACCATCAATACGCGATATCATCACAAACTTGCCATTCACCTTGCGCGGAAAAAGCGCCAGATTCTTGTTCTGGGCACCTGCACCATAAAGGGGCATAATCTTAAAATTATAAAAATCAGTAGTTTGTAACAATTTGGGCATAATCAGCGAACCATCATAGGCCGTATAGGTGGCATAGTATACATAGGTACCATCGTCATTAATAAATTTCACAAAGCGGGCATCCTCAATACCTTTGCGCTCATACTCAGATATCGGGAATATGACCCTGTCGGATATATCAGTATCCAGCGAAAACACGATCTCATAGTAGGAATCGGCCAGCCAGAGCACCTTATCATACTCCAGCCGCTTTATATCACTTTCCTGCAGTTTCTGCGAGTCGAGGATGATACGGCGCAGGTTGGCATATTCAAAATGATGGTCGAGTTTTGATTCGAGCTCGTTGATCACGTCGATACTGATCTGGGTAATGGCGGCTTTTTCAAAGAAAAGTTTTTTGTTATAAACCGCGTTTCTGATTATCTCAGCCTCGTCAATATAACTGCCTGAGGGCTGAATGGAAATGTCGTTATGTTTATCGATCAGGGCCCTTCTGAAAGTGATGGAGGAGATATGGCCTTCGCCCACTGCCCTAAAACTGATGATCACCCGTTTTTGGCCATCTTCCAGTTCGGTTTGGTCAGGATCTTCTACGATTGATGGGTTAAAGAACGCTGCAGATTCGATAGAATACTCATGCGTAAAGTAGGATCCGATCAGCAGTTTACGGTAAACGGTGAGCGTATCAAAATCAATATTCAGTTCACTAAATAATGGCTTTAGCTTATTGCAATGCCTGTTTAGTACCCTGGTAATGTTGCGGTGCCGCTTGGAATACTCCTGCAACAATGGCGAAATGATGCCAAAAGCTTCTTCCTCGCTGATATCCATAACCCGTTTTATCACTTCTTTGGCACGATCGTTCCCATTGAAAAAAAATCTGGCTATAACGCGTTTAGGATCGGGATTAACTCTTATGGGTTTTCGTTCGATGGAAAGTCTCATATATAGAAGGTAGTATTTATTCTTTAACAGCATTAAACTGAATTTGATTTCGATAATTTACATTCATTTCGAAATTCGGATTTGAAATTTCGGATTCGCAAACAAAAAGAGGTACGGAATGTGAGAAATCAGTTTTTAAAATAAAAATCCGAAATTGAACATCCGAAATCAGGGCTGACGCATAAGAAAGGATAAAAATGCGTGGTGTTATCAACAAAATGTTAATAAAGAAGGAGTAAGTTT